>WTHH01000463.1 GCA_011523195.1 Verrucomicrobiales bacterium | reverse complement strand
CGCACCGTAGGCCGCCCCAAACCCGATGACCAGCGCACAATCCACAGCGCGCTTGGCCAAGCGAGCCTTGCGGAGTTCGCGCTGAGGCAGACTGACGATTCGAACTGCCGCAACTGCCACGGCCAGATGGAAAGCGTGCCTCCATTTGATGTGCTCGGCGGCAAGCTCAAGCCGGGCTGGGCGGAGAAGCTGCTGCTCGGCACGCTGGGCGAACGGCCGCGCCCGTGGCTGCACGCGCGAATGCCGGCTTTCCCGGCGCGCGCCAGCGGCGTTGCCAAGGGCTTGGCCATGCTGAACGGGCATTCGCCTGTGACTCCGGAGGAACCGCCGCTCGACCCGGAGAAGGCGAAGGTCGGCCGAAAGCTGGTCTCGGCGAATGGCGGTTTTTTCTGTTTCAGTTGCCACGCGATCGGGTCGCTCAAGCCGGCGCAGGTATTCGATGCGCAGGGGATCAATCTTGCCAAGGTCGGCGATCGGTTGTTGCCGGAGTACTTCAGGCGCTGGATGAGCAGCCCGCTGCGGGTGGATCCGCAGACTAAGATGCCTGCTTATTTTAACCAGGGGCAGAGCGCGTTATTCGATATTTTGGACGGCGATGCGGGGCAGCAGATTGAGGCGCTGCACCATTACATCCGGCTGGGCGGCGAGATGGTGCCGCCGGAGGCGCCGGGGCAGTGATTTTTTGCTAAAGAATCCCCGCGTGCTGCCGATAGTTCAGTTGGAGCGGTTCAAATGGATTCGATTCACGCTCCGCCGGGCTCCCCTTTTGAGCTGGGTTTAACTGACTGTAAATCAGCGATTTGCAGTCGGCTTCGGACACATGGAAGTGTCACCCAGAACATGGCGCTGGTTTGCGTCCTGATTATGCGTGTGTCTAACGAACAGCTTGATAACAACGGCGGTATCCGTCCAATTCCCGGCAACGGGCAGATGGAGACTGGCGAGCGCCGTGCGGCGGCGGGGTCCAGCAAGGTGTCGTTTGAGTACTCGGTGGACTGGGAAAAGGTCGAGGCGCAGGCTGAGGCTGAGTTTGCAGCCCAGCGCGCCCGACTGGCCCGGCGGGTGGACGATGCGGACTATCCGTTCCCGGAGATTTTCGACTATGTCGCCGGGGTGGTGGTGCGTGATTTCCGTTGATCTTCCGGCATCGACACCGTATCCCTGCGGCACTTCATGAGTTTACAGGGAAAGACGGCATTGGTGACCGGCGGCGCCCGCGGGATTGGGTTTGCCACGGTGGAACGACTGCTCAAGGACGGGGCGCGGTGCGTGATTTGGGATCGCGACCAGGCGGCGATAGACGAGGCCAAGGCGAAGCTCGACGGGCTTGGCGAAATCACCAGCGACACGGTGGAGTTGGCCAAGCCGGACTCGGTCGACGCAGCGGCTGGTCAGGCGCTTGGGCGGCACGGCCATATCGACATCCTCGTCAACAACGCAGGCATCGCGGGCGTCAACAAAATGCTCTGGGAATGCACTCCGGAAGAGTGGCGCGACGTGATGGATATCGATCTATACGGTGTGTTCCTCTGCTGCCGCGCGTTCGTGCCGGGCATGCTCGAGGCCGGCTGGGGGCGCATCGTGAACGTGGCCTCGATTGCCGGCAAGGAGGGGAATCCCACGGCTTCGCACTACAGCGCGGCCAAGGCCGGAGTCATCGGGTTGACCAAGTCGCTCGGCAAAGAGTTGTCCGACACAAACGTGCGGGTGAACTGTATCACGCCGGCGGTGATCGAGACGGAAATCCTCAAGCAGTGCACGCAGGCGCACATCGACTACATGCTTTCGAAAATCCCTATGGGTCGTGTGGGGCAGGCTGCGGAAGTAGCCGCGATGATCGCCTGGCTTTCGTCGGACGAGGTGTCGTTCAGCACCGGTGCGGTATTTGATATCTCAGGTGGACGAGCAACTTATTAGGAATTTCAAAATCCGAATTTCGAAACCCTAAGCGGCTGCTGTCAGGATTTTTTTTCGTTGTAACTGGCGACAACGCGTTGGCTGAGTGCGGTGTCCGGGTTTTCGGCGAACGATTTGTCCAATTCAAACTCGGTCTGGCTGGTGTTGCCGGAGATCAATTTCAGACCAAAATGCAGGTCGCGGAAGTGATCCTTGCAAAAGTCGAACACACTCAGTGAGGACGCCCTGGCCAAGCGGGTGAGTTCCTTGCGCGCATCATCGGTGAACAGGATGGTCAACCCGTGCTGGGCCGAGAACGACTCGGCGAAATTCTGCAGCGTGTCATCGACCTCCTCCTCGTCCTGCTCCGGGGCGTTGGCCAAAAGTGTTTCCATCGTCCCGCGCGGACCATCGACGAGGCCGCCATCGACGGGAAACTCCTTCACGCGTGACGAAGGTAGCTCGAACTTGAGGTCGCGAAAGACCTTTTCGCAGACCGTCATCAGGCCGCGTGCGCCGGTTTCCTCCTCGATCGCCAGCTCGGCAATGCGCCGCAGGCCGGCATCCTCAAAGTTCGCGCGAATGCCATATGCAGCGAACGACTGCCGATATTGCCGGACGATGCTACCTTCACTGGTCTTGAGGATTTGTTCGAGGTCATCGACGCTCAGCGGGTGGCAGACCACGCGCACCGGGAGGCGGCCGATGAACTCCGGCTCGAAACCGTACTTGATGAAGTCCGGTGTCTTGGCGTGCTCAAGGATGCGATCGCCCTCGACGTCGTCCTGTTCGCCACCGGCGAAGCCGATGGTGGACTCCTTCAATCGCCGATCCACGATCTTGTCGAGGTGCGCGAACGCGCCGCTCACGACGAACAGGATGTGTTTCGTGTTGATTGTGTTGCCGCCTTTTTTGCCGCCTCGCGCGCCGTCCATCATCGCCTGGATCTGGCCGGCCATGTCGTGCGGGGCGCGGGCCGGCACCTCGGTTTCCTCCATCAACTTGAGCAGGGTGGTCTGTACGCCTTGGCCGCTCACGTCGCGGCCGCCGTGTTGCTCGGAGGAAGAGGCGATCTTGTCAATTTCGTCGATGTAAATGATCCCGTACTGGGCGCGCTCGACATCGCCGTCGGCCTGCCGTACAAGGTCGCGGACGAGATCCTCGACATCGCCGCCGACGTAACCGGTCTCGGAAAACTTGGTGGCATCGGCCTTGACGAACGGCACACCGATCAATTCGGCGATGCTGCGAATGAGGTACGTTTTCCCGACGCCGGTTGGCCCCATCAGCATGACGTTTTGCTTGGTGTAGTGGCTCTGTTCTTTCCCTTCGAACGCCTCGCGCACGGCGTTGTAGTGGTCGCACAAAGCCACGCTCAATACCTTCTTGGCTTCGTCCTGCTTGATGACATAGCGGTCGAGATGGGCTTTTACGTCCCTAGGCTTGTAGGCAAAACTGAAGTCATTGCGCTGGGTCTTCGGCTTGGTTTCCTCATCGGTTCCGGACGGCTGCGAACCAGCAAAGCCGGGACTGCCGAATGACTTGAACTGCTTTTGCAGGAAGTCCTGCATCTGTTTTTGAAATTCCTCCGGTGAAGTCGGTCCACTCATGTTCATTTCTCCTTCCGATATCAACTGCAAAAAGAACTGTAGCATCTGCTGGGAAAATTTGAAGACAAATGACAATCCTTTTGATTGGGGATAGTATGTCGGGGAGCGCTTGGCCAAGCGCTTGGCTAAGCCATGCCGGAATTTTACGACACACACGCTCATTTGGATTTTCCCGATTTCGCCGACGAATTGCCCGGAGTGGTGCAGCGGGCGGCGGACGCCGGGATCACGAGGATCGTCACCATCGCCACCGACCTCGAGAGCAGCCAGAGAGCGATCGACTTGGCCAAGCGGTTCGACGGTGTGTTCGCTGCGGTCGGCTGGCATCCCAACGACTGCATGGCTGCACCGGACGATGTGCGCGCTGAACTGGAGCGCTTGGCCAAGCAGCCCAAGGTGGTGGCCATCGGCGAGATTGGGATCGACCATTACCGGCTGCCGAGCACGCGCGGCGGCACGGAGGCTGAGGACGAGGCGTTCAAGGCAAGGCAGGTGCAGTTGTTCCGGCAGCAACTCGAGGTCGCTGCTGAGCTGGGGCTGAGTGTGGTAATTCACCAGCGGGCAGCGTTCGAGCCGTGCATGGAGGTGTTCGAGCCGTTTGCCGACCGGGTGCACGGGGTGTTCCACTGTTTTGTGGACAATCCGGAGGCGGCCAGGCGTGTGCTCGCGCTTGGTTCCATCGTCAGTTTTACCGGGGTGAGCACATTCAAAAACGCGGCGGAAGTGCGCGAATCAATGGCTTCGGTGCCGCTCGACAAGCTGATGCTGGAGACCGACGCACCGTTCCTCGCACCGGTGCCGTACAGGGGCAAACGCTGCGAACCGGCGTACGTGTGCGAGATCAGCGAGGTGGCTGCTGAGACGCTGGGTGTGACGCGAGAGGCGTTGTCCGAGGCAACCTGTGCCACGGCGAGAGCGTTTTTTAAGGGTCTCGAGTAGGCGTTTTATTGAAAAAACCGCGTGATTTTTGACCCAACCGGGTTTAGGTTTCGCCGCCATGTGGATTTATCTGCTTATCGGACTGCTGTTTCTGATCCTCGCTGTTGAAGGCTATTTCAAGGGCGGTGTGAACGGGGTCATCACGCTGCTGGGCGTCATCATCGCCATAAATTTCTCGGGCGCATTCGGAGGGTTTGCCTATGGCTGGCTGGCGGACAAGTGGCCCATCGGCGATTTTCCGTTCTGGCATCGGGTGGTACCCACGGTGGCCGGCTTTATTACGATCGCGCTGCTGTTTGCCATCGCCGGGTTGGTGGTGAGCATCATCATCCGCAAACGTCTGGCCGATCGCTGGGACCAATTCCAGATCGACAGTTACAATGGGATGAACCGCAAATTCGGCTTCTGCACAGGCCTAATCACTGCGATGGTCTACTCCGTAATGATGCTGGCGATCATCTACCGTCTGGGCAACTTCACAGTGCCGTTCCAACAGGAGGATGGTGATGAGGGGATGTTGGCAATGCTCAACGAGTCTCGCGTCCAACTAGACGATACCCCTTTCCTAAAAATCGCCGCCGCTTACGACACGACTCCTGATCTCCATTACGAGATTCGAGATGCCCTTCTTATGATTTGGGATGATCGCGGTAGAGAAATGCAGGATTTGATTAAAGCCTACCCAGGATTCTATGCGTTGCGTTATGATCCTGAAATTAGGTCATTAATTGGTGACTCGGACGATGATTCCTCCAAAGATTCTTCGGATAATTCTTATGAAGATGATTCAGGGTCAACAGGTGGCAGTGAGGGTGACGGGGATTCGCTTTATCATATGTGGAAGTCAAACGACTCACTCACCTTAGATCAAATACTCTCAAACAGCGATGTTGTTGCTTCTGTGAACAACCGATATGAGGAGTTGAAAGCCATAGAACCGGGCTCTGATGAAGCCAAACGTTTGGGTGCTTTTATCAAGGACTTAACAGATGAAGAAGAGGGTTTCTTAAGGACAGGTAAATCTAAATTATACGGACGTGATCTCATTGTGGGACGCTGGAAATTTGCATTAAATGCTTCATTACGTGAAACAAAGAAAAATTATGTCGATATTAAGTCAGCAGAAGAAATGCGCGGTATTTGGTCAAGGCTCGATGGATTAAAAGGAAGTAAACTTAAAATATGGCCAAGCGAAGACGGAAAAAAGCTTCGAATTTATGGGTTTTCAGCGTATGAAGCTTTCAATTTTGCGAATGAAGAAATCTTGAAAAGATATAAAGAGGGTGTGGAGAGCGGTGAAATTGAATTAGATGATTCTGACAATTATTCCAGCACACCTGCAGGTTACGACAATGATGGCCAGCAGACTACTCAAGAGAAAGGCAAAGAATTATATGAGGCAGCAGAATGGTTTCGTGAAAACAAACCAGGTGAATGGGAAAGAATTTTCTTTCAAAAAAGAGCTGCATCTAAAAGTGATCGTCTACTGGCCAAAGGAGACTGGGACGGAAGAGGCTTTTTATACAGACTAAATGTACAAAAAGAAAGACTCATAGATGCGAGAGTGCGAACAGGAAATTTGATAACTAGAATCGAACTTGGAGGTGTAAATTATAGTATTAAAGGGAGCAATTTAGAAACATCATTGTCTGGTGATATGAAAAAACCAGATAAACTAAAATTACATATTAGTTTGGGCAAAGACACTTTGGTATTTACCCGATTCTAAATGGAGCCAGGCCTTAATTTTTATTCATTTCGGCCCCGTTATTTATAATTTGCAGACTCGCTTTTGACGCCGGTGCCAGGTTTTAAAAGTATAAGGGGGGGATGCGGCTTAACTTTTTTGGGTGGAGCCATTCCGACACCAGCAAGGGTGCCCTGCGCTTGGCCAAGCGGGGCAGGTGTAGGGCCGGGGGGCGCCACGTCTGCAATTAATTCCTGCTCCGCTTGACCAAGCGGTACCGGCTCCGATTCGGCAATGGTTGAGCCTTCATCCAGCCCAATGATGAGGGCAAAACCTACGGCCACGGCGAAGAGCGCCGCCGCCGCCCGGAACGGATCGACGTTCTCGTTTAGTCGCTCCCAAAGTGTCGGCTTTGGGGCAGGTTCCTCCAGTCGCGTCAGTATCTGGTCGGAGAAGTTTTCAAAAAACTCGTCGCCCGGTTTTTCCTTTTGCTTCGCTGCGAGCAGATCCTGAATCGGCTCTTTTTGGTTGGAGTCGGTATCTTTCACTGTTTCAAATAATCTGAGAGGTGCGCCTGCAGTTGTTTGCGGGCGTAGTGCAGTCGTGTGCGGACGGTGTTGGTGTTGCAGTCCATGATCTCGCCGATTTGTTCGTGTGGCAGTCCCTGCACGTCGTGCAGCGTGACAACCAGTCTATGGTTTGGAGACAATTTCTGCATGGCAGCGTTCAACATACCCTGCAACTCGTGCCGGTCGATGTCGCGCTGGGGGGTGTCCTTGGAGACTAACCCGAGCAGTTCCTCGCCCCGGTCGAATTCCTCGTCCATCTGGTTAATGCTGAGGATGACGCGTTTTCGCTTGGAGCGGATAAAGTTGATGGTGTTGTTGACGGCGATCCGGTAAAGCCAGGTGAAAAACGAGGACTGACCCTTGAATTTGTCGATCTTGCGGATGGCCTTGATGAAGGTGATCTGCGCGAGATCGGCGGCGTCCTCGTGGTTCGAGGTCATGTGGTAGATGGTGGCGTAGATGCGCTCCTGAAATTGCCGGATCAGGGCATCGCAGGCCTCCATGTCGCCCTGTTGGGCGCGGCCGACGATCTCCTTCTCATTCCATTCCGGCATGGTTTCGCCACCTTTTGCCGGGGTTGCGGTGGAAAGGGTTTCCAGCATTTGGGTTGTCCCGGTACTTCAGGAAACACCCAGTTGTGCGGATTGTTGCGCCAAAAAGCGGGTCAACGCTGTCAGCACATCGCGGTGAGCGGAGGCCTCAATGACCTCGAGCGCCTCGAGCGCCTCGGCAAGATATCTATCCAGTCTTGCCTGGGATTGTTCCAGAGTACTGAATTCGGACAACCAGCTCCGCAAAATGTTCAATTGATTCTCGTCCCAATGCCCAACCATTTGCTTGAGTTTGGTAGTCATCTCAGGGCCGGCCTGCTGCTGGAGCAACAGGACCGGGAGTGTGGCCTTGCCCCCGGCGATGTCGGTGCCGAGCGATTTGCCCGCAGTCTCCTCTGCTCCGAACAGGTCAAGGCAGTCGTCGTAAATCTGGTAGGCCGTGCCCAGTGCCATGCCGTAGCGACGCAGTGCCTGGGTTTCTTCGGCATCGGCACCGGCAAGGGAGCCTCCCAGTTCACAGGCCAACGCAAACAACTCGCCGGTTTTCATCCGAATGAGTTCGAAGTACTGTTCCTCGGCCAACTGCAGGTCGCCTTTGCGGTTGTTCTGGATGATCTCGCCGGAGCAGACGTTGCGCGTGGCGGTGGAGACGGCGCGGCAGACATCCGTGGTGGGAAATTCAGAAGCCAGCTTGAGCGAGTGGGCAAACAGGCAGTCGCCGGTCAGCACCGCGACGGAGTTGCCCCACTTGCTGGCGAGGGTGGGACGGCCACGGCGCACCTCGGCCTCGTCCATGATATCGTCGTGAACCAGCGTGGCCAGGTGCACCATCTCGATGATGACTGCCGCCCGAGTCACGCTGTCGTTCCAGCCGCCGGCACAGTTCGCCGCGAGGCCGGTCAACGCCGCTCGAAGTTGTTTGCCCTGCCTCGACAACGCGTACTCCGCGTATGGCGCAATCTCTGGATCAAACGCCGCCAACTGCTCAGCCAACTGCTGCTGAACCCCATTGAGAAACGGCGCAACGGAGAGAAAAATCTCCGTCAGTTCAACACCGGTATTCTGCGTGGTAGGGGCGTCCGGAAGCGGGGTCGCTTGGGTTCCAGCGGCAATCATGCTCGGAAAAATTACCCATTGGCCGGCGCCAAGTCAATCGCCGCCTGCCTCTGCGGTCGCTTGGCCAAGCCGGCGGTGGTGAAAAATATCGAACTCGTCCGTTTCACGCAGCACGACGCCGGCGTCGAACAGCGACTCGAACTCCGGGAAAAAGGCGTCCCCCTCGACCTCCCGCTTAACGCGTGTCAAAAACAGGTCCGAACATTGGCCTAGCGCTTGGCTGTAGATTTCCGCGCCGCCGCAGATGAAAATGGTGCGATCTCGGTACGCCTCCACTTGGCC
>WTHH01000122.1 GCA_011523195.1 Verrucomicrobiales bacterium | reverse complement strand
CGTCACGCCTTTGTCGATGATCGGCTGACTCAACTCGGTCTCGCTCCGGATGACACCGCGGCTCTGCACCGACTGCGGTAGGTCGCTTAACTGAATCATGTCGCCCTTGGACAAAACCACGGCGTGCTCCACCGCCGTCCGCAACTCGCGGACGTTGCCCGGCCACTCGTAACGGATCATCGCCTCGAGCGCCTCGGCGGTGAAGTCACAAACCGGCTTGGCATTCTCACTCGCAAACTCCCGCAGAAAACTCAGCGCCAACAACGGTGCGTCTGCCGAGCGCTCGCGCAGCGGCGGCGACCAAAGCTCGACCACGCTCAATCGGAAATAAAGATCCTCTCGAAACTCACCCGCATCGACGAGTTCCTTCAGGTTTTTATTGGTCGCAGCGACAACGCGCACATCGGCGGTGAGTGTCTTGTTGCCGCCCACCCGTTCGAATGTCCGTTCGCCCAGAAAACGAAGGAGCTTCACCTGCGTCGTCTCGTCGATCTCGCCAATCTCATCCAAAAACAACGTGCCGCCCTCGGCCTGCTCGAACCGGCCGATGCGGCGCTCGTGCGCCCCGGTGAACGCCCCCTTTTCGTGGCCGAACAATTCGCTCTCCAGCAGCGTTGGCGACAGCGCCGCGCAATGCACCGTCACCATCGGCTTGGCCGAGCGCGGACTAAGCTGATGAATCGCCTTGGCCAACAGCTCCTTGCCGGTACCGCTCTCGCCCTGGATCAACACAGTGGCCCGGGCCGGCGCGACCTGCCGCACGACATCCATCACCCGCTGCATCGGCTCCGATTCGCCAATGATATTTTCCAGCCCGAATTTTTTGTCGAGCTGCTGCTTGAGCGTCTGGTTTTCGCTCTCGAGCGTGCGCAACTTCAGCGCCCGGGCAATGCGCGTCTCGAGTTCGTCAATCTGCATTCGGCCCTTAGCCAGATAATCATCCGCGCCCTGCTTGAGTGCCTCCACCGCTAGCTCCTCCGAGCCGTAGGCGGTCATCAGGATACAGATTGGCGGCTTGGCCAAGGACTTGGCCCGGGCGATCAACTTCATCCCGTCCTCATTGTTCGGCAGCCGAAAATCCGTGAGCAACACATCGAACGTCTCCGCCTCGAGCAAGCCGGTTGCCGAGGTCGCATCCTCTGCCACGTACACCTCGTATCGATCCTCCAACGCCGCGCGCAAGCCGTCGCGCGTCGGTTTTTCGTCGTCCACGATGAGCAGGTTTGGCGTCATTCGTCCTCCGTGTTTACCCCAAGCAATCTCGGCATGCGTTCCTCCTTTGGCAGCCAGATGCGAAAGGTCGTTCCCTTGCCACCGTGGCTCATCAACTCCAGCCGTCCGTCGTGGTCGCGCACGATACGCTGCACGATCATCAGGCCAAGCCCGGAGCCTTTTTTCTTTGTCGTGTAGTACGGTTCAAAAATGCGCTTGATCTGCTCCTGCGGAATGCCGCCGCCGGAGTCCGTCAGGTTCACCCAGACGCCGTCGCCGGCCTCCCCGGTTTTAATTTCCAACTCGCCCCCGGTGGTCATCGCCTGCATCGAGTTTTTCATGAGGTTGATCAGCGACTGCTTGATCTGTGCGGCATCAAACCAAGCGAGTGGCAGGTTGCTAGCTAGATCAAACTTCAGCGCTTGGCCACGGTTGTCAAACTCCGGCCTCAACAGTTCCACCGTTTCCTCAATCGTATCGTTGAGTGAACTCTTTTTCTGGCGTGGCTTGCTCGGGCGGATCGCCTGCAAAAACTGTGTCACGATGTAGTCCAGTCGATTCACCTCGCCCTTGGCCACGCCGATGTATTTCTCGAGCTTGGCCGCAATGTCGTTCACCTCATCGGGTTCGTCGGTGCGCTCGGCCAAGCCGGACGGCTGGCGCAACTTGCGCACTTCGCGCTCAATCAATTGCAAATGAATACTGAGAGCATTCAGCGGGTTGCCCAACTCATGCGCCACACTTGCGGCCAATAGCGTCAGTGCCTGAATGCGCTCGCTCTCGATCGCTTCATGCGTCTGCTCCCGGGCCTCAGTGGCGTCGTGCAAAATCAACGCCATGCCAGTGCTGCCCTTGGCTTCGCCATCCAGCGGCGCGGCGTATAGCCGGATAAACCTTGGCTTGGGATAACTCAGCTCGAACTCACGTCGTACCATCCCCTGGCCACCGTCGCGGTCCATCGCCTGCAACAGATCCCAATCCACATCCGGCAACAGCCGCGACACCGGTTGATCCATTACCATCTCCTCCTCATAACCGGTCAGCCGTGTCACGGCGTCGTTGAGATAAATGATGCGGCCGTTTGCGTCCGCCACCAGCACGCCATCCTCAACCGTGTTAAACAGCGTCTCCAGAAACGACCGCTCCCGGGCCAGCCGCTCGACGAACGACTGAAGATCCTGCGGGTCGAGCACGTCGATGCGCCCGAGCACCTTTTCAACAAAACTGGACTTGGTTGAAGGCATGCGGCTCAGAGCCACTTTTTGAGTTTGAAATACACCACAGTGCCAAGCGTCGCGGCAACCGTCACCCCGAGCGCGATAAAATAACCGGCCTTGCCGGAACCCATTTCCGGCATGTCATTAAAATTCATCCCGTACCAAGTGCCCACCAGCATCATCGGCGTCGTGATCACGGTGAACACTGTCAGCACCTTGACCACTTCACCGGTCTTGTTCGACGACATGTTCAGGTACACCTGCAGCACACCGGTCAACGACTCCGCATATCGCGCCGCCATCTCCCCGATGTTAAAAAGCCCGTCGTAAACATCCCGGTAGTAGGGAATCAGGTGCGCGTGAATCAGCTTGAACTCCCCGCGCGTGAACCGACTGAGCACCTCTTTTTGTGGGCCGATGATCTGGCGCAGGTGCAGCACCTCTTTTTTGATCTGCAAAATTGTGTTGAGGGTCTCCTTGCCCGGATCCGCCAAAGCGCGCTGTTCCACCTCCGCTACCTCCATCGCCAGCTCATCCAGCGCCGGCTTGTAGTTTTCTACGATCGAATCCAGCAGCGCATGCGCAACCCGATCCGGTTCCCGCGCGATGTCCGCCGTATTGCGCAGACACATCTCCGCCACCATTTCCACCGGCCGCAGCGGCTTGCTGTGAAACGTTACCAGAAAATTTTTGCCGAGATAAAAACTCAACTCCGACGTCGCAAATACCCCGTCCTTGCGGCTGTAGTCCACCGCGTGGATCACCATAAACAGGTACGGCGAGAATGCGTCGTTTTCTTTTGGCAAATACTCCTCGACCTTTGGGGAAGGACTCTCCGCGACACTGTCCTCGATCGAAAGCGGGTGAAAGTGGAATACGTTTTTCAGCAGGAACTCCGTCTCCTGCGGGGTTGGATTTTCGAGGTCAACCCACAAGAAAAGCTTTGTGTCCGCCAACAGCGTCGGCATCAGGAACAACTCGATGTCCTTGCTGTGCAATCTGCCCTTGGTCGTAAATGCGAATGACCGTACCATAAGCCAGTTGAAAATCTGCGTTCAAAGCCAAGCGTCCCACCAATAGGGACAAACTGGCGCAACCCTAACCCAAGTTATTCACAACGCAACCTCAAAATCGCTAAGGGTAGGACATAATGTCGCACATCCGGTTTTATCGATGCGAAAGTATATGATTTCTTGAATGTTAAACTAGCGTTTGGCCAATAGAGGCCATCATCGAGCTCGCTCAAAAGAGAATATGCTTAAAAAACCAGTCACCCCGCTGCCACTCTTCGGGGCCGTTCGCATTCCAATTTCAAAACCAAGCTGGCTTGCACTATTTGGTTTCGTGAATAAGCTGTGCGCGGCTTGCGCCAGCTTGGCCAAGTGCCCTACCCCAAAAACATGTCAGACAGCTATATTCAGAATCTGTTCGCGGAACGCATTGGTGGTGTCAACTACGGTAAAGACACTGCCATTTATAAGTTTGAGAAGATCAAGCGCGCCAAAAAGGCGGCTCTTGATGCCAATCCCGGCGCGGAGATCATCGACATGGGAGTGGGCGAACCGGACGAGATGGCCTTCCCCGAGGTGGTGGCCAAACTCCATGAGGAGGCACAAAAACCGGAAAACCGCGGCTACTCCGACAACGGCGGCCAAGCCCTGAAGGTCGCCGCCGCAAACTTCCTCGAAAAGGTATGCGGCGTCAACGGAATCGACCCCGACTCCGAGGTGCTGCACTCGATCGGCAGCAAGGCCGCGCTTTCCATCCTGCCGGCAGCATTCATCAACCCTGGCGACTATGTCATCATGACCATTCCGGGCTATCCGGTATTCGGCACACACGCCAAATATTTCGGCGGGCAGGTGCACAACCTCTCGCTGACAGCGGAGAACAATTATCTGCCGGATCTCGACAACATCCCGGCCGAAGTGTTGGCCAAGGCCAAGGTGCTTGTGATCAATTACCCGAACAACCCGACCGGCGCCAGTGCCACACCGGAGTTCTTTGCCAAGGTCGTCGAGTTCGCCAAGGCAAACGACCTCATCGTCATTCACGACGCCGCCTACATCGGCCTGGTTTACGACGGCAACCAGCCGCTCAGTTTTCTTGCTACGCCGGGCGCGAAAGACGTCGGCATTGAGCTTCATTCCACCAGTAAAAATTTCAACATGACCGGCTGGCGCTGCGGCTTCGTGGCCGGCAACCCGTTGCTCGTGAAGGCGTACGGCGACGTGAAGGACAACACCGACTCCGGCCAATTCCTCGCCATCCAAAACGCCTCCGCGTACTGCTACGATCATCCCGAGATCACCGAGGCGATCGCAACCAAGTACTCCCGCCGCATGGACAAACTGGTGGGCGTGTTGCAGGGAGCCGGCTTTCAGGTCAACAAGTCCGGCGGCTCGTTTTTCCTGTACATGAGCGCGGCCAAGGCAGCCGTGAAATCGGATGGAGAGCGGGTGGAATTTGAAAACGGCGAAGCGCTCTCGCAGTGGCTGATCCGCGAGAAACTCATCTCCACCGTGCCGTGGGACGATGCCGAGCCGGCGATTCGTTTCAGTGTCACCTTTGCCGCCAGCGACGAGGCCGACGAGGACCGGGTGATCAACGAAATCGCCTCCCGCCTTGGCGATGTGAAGTTCGAGTTCTAACCTCACCGCCGCTTGGCCAAGCGGTGTCGGACCACGGAACACACAGAACACACGGAAACGATTTCCTTCTCCCCCGCGGGGGAGAAGGTGGCCGAAGGCTAGATGAGGGGGTGACTGACTTGGCCAATCGGACTCGCAGGCTCGCCCCTCCATTTTTGCGCTTGGCCATCGAGGTGGTAGGACGAACCTGCGAGTCTGAAAAAAAGAAACAAAGACATACTTGTTCCTGATTCAGCCCAAGCGCTCGAGCGGGAATAAGAATACCGCCGAACCTTTTTTAAACCGCTTGGCCAAGCGCTTTCTGAATTGTACTTTGCCTGCCGATGGTTCTCGTCCTCGACAACTACGATTCGTTTACATTCAACCTCGTCCAGTACTTGGGCGAGTTGAAGGCGGACGTCTTGGTGCATCGAAACGACGAGGTCACCCTTGAACAGATCGAAGCCGACAAACCAGAACGCATCCTCGTCTCCCCCGGCCCCTGCACCCCTCGCGAGGCTGGCTTGTCGATCGATGTCATCAAGCACTTCGCCGGCAAGCTGCCGCTCATGGGCGTCTGCCTCGGGCACCAATGCATCGGGCAGGCCTACGGCGGCGAGGTCGTGGTGAATTACCGGATGATGCACGGCAAAACCTCACCGGTCACTCACGACGGCAGGGATTTGTTCAAGGGCATACCCTCCCCCTACATCACCACGCGCTACCACTCACTCGTCGTGAAGCGCGAGTCTCTGCCGGATTGTCTGGAGGTCACTGCGGAAACCGAAGAGGGGGAAATCATGGGTTTGCGTCACAGGGAGCTGCCCATTTGGGGTGTGCAGTTTCATCCCGAGAGCATCCTCACCGAGCACGGCCACACGATGATGCAGAATTTTTTGGACCTGACGGTCTACTCCTTGGCCAAGCGTCAATCGCTCATCGGTAACAGCCAGGCGAGGAGCATCACCGCAATCAAGCCGTCAATCGCCATTACGGTCATCAGAAACGACACGCTCCTGATCGACTCGCGTAGAGTCATCCCGCTCATGCGATTGATCACCCAGAATCCGCTATCGTTCATCCACGGGAACGGTTTTGAGCCACAGCCGATTGCCATCGCAAGGTACACCGGATGAAACGGCAACCCACCTGCCATCCCGGTGAAAATGCCCACCGACGTGATCATAGAGACAGTGGCCGAACCCTGCGCCGTGCGGACGATGGCCGTCACAAAAAACGCCATCGGCAATACGAGCAACCCGGTGATGTTAAATTCCGCAGCCAAGCCGCCGATCCGCGCCGCGATGTTGGTCTGCTGCAGCACGGTTCCGAATGATGCACCGGCCGCCGTGATCAAAATCACCACCCCGCCGCTGGCCAATGCCGCCTGCACCGAGTCGGCCAGCGCCTGTTTGTCGCCGCGCTTTTGCAATGCCAACAGGCCAAGGGCAACCGCCGCCGAAATAATCAGAGCTATGTTTTTGTCGCCAAACAAGCTCAGAAAACCGGCCAAGCCAGACGGCGGCTCCGCAACCATTTTTTGCAGGATGGTGTTCCCTGCGATCAACACAATCGGGAGCAGCACTGGCAACAGTGACAGGCCAAGCGATGGCAGCGTGTTGTCATCGCGCTTGGCGATTTCATCGAGCTTGGCCAAGGGCGAGTCGACCGAGTCGCGCAACGGCACATGCCACTTGCTCTCACCGTTAATCCACTTCGCGTAGACATAACCGGTCGCACACGCAACTGTCCCAACGATCAACCCCATCACAATCATCAAGCCAAGCTCAACGCCGAGTTGATCCGCCACAAACAGCGGTCCCGGCGTCGGTGGGACAAGCGAATGCGCCATCGTTGCCCCCGCAACGATCGTCATGATGTACAACCCGTAGTTTTCGCGGAATCGCATCGCTAGCGCCTTGCCGAGCGGAATCATCAGATAAAAAACCGTGTCAAAAAACACCGGCGTCCCGAGCAAAAAACCGCTGCCGGTGAATGCCAGAGGCGCGCGTTTTTCACCAAGCCAACCGAGCGCCGAGCGGACGATCCGCTCCGCTCCACCGCTCTCCAGCAGGCATTTGCCGATGATCGCTGCCATCGCGATCAGGATGCCCAGACTGCCGCATGCCTTGCCAAACGCAGTCGTCACACGGGAAATCACCGACTGCGCCGCAGTGTGTTGCGCTTGGGTTTTGTGCAACACTTGAACGAGATTCGTCAGGTTGGGATCATCCTTGCCCAGTCGGTTCGTCGCCTGTTTGTGCATCTCCTTTTCGATGCGCGAATCGTTCATGACCGACTGCTCGATCCTCTCCGGTGTCGATAGCGCACCCACCACCAGCGCCCCGCCGATCAACGCCACGAACGCATGCAGCCGCAGCCAAAGAACACCGCCGACCACAACGGCCATCCCAATCAGCAGAACAATCAGCGGATCCATTTTAAGTCTAGCTCGTTTGGTCGCCCTCGACCCATTTCACACTGTGATCCCCCGTCACAGCAACCGTCTCCGGCGGAGAATCGATCCTGAAATAAGACCAGGGTCCTTGAATGAACGGGTATTTTTCGACAACATTCTCGTCGATCTCGATGCCCAGCCCCGGCCCATCCGGCATTACCAAGTAACCACCCTCAATGAAAAGCGGCTCCTTAAGAATTTCATCCGATGCTGCGAACGGATACATACCGGGGCGACCGGCGTTTGAGTAGCAGGGAAACTCGAGCCACTCCACCACGTCCTCCTCCCAGCATACGCCGAGATGCGCTGCCGCAAGCACCTCGAGATTCGTTCCCCAGCTATGAAACGCGAATCGTAGATTGTGCTCGCGCACTTTTTCAAAAATTCGCTGCCCCATCGCGAAGCCGCCCTGACAGCAAACGTCCATCTGGATGAAATCCGCGCAGCCCTTATCGAACAAATCCATGAAACCCGCCTCATCCGGCTCGTGCTCACCTGTCGCGATCGGAAACTTGGCCGCCTCCTTGAGCCGCACATACGCCTCGTGATCCTCCGGAGGTAAAGGCTCCTCCAGCCAGGTCGGCGCAAATACCGCCATCGCATTGGCCAGATCCAAAATCGTCTCCGGTGAATAGGTTTTATCGCCCATGCGCCACCACGAATGCGCGTCAATCATCAGGCCAACATCCGGCCCCACTGCGGCACGCATCTGTCGAACCGTTTCCAAGTCAGCTTCCGGGCCGCGGGCCGGGCGCATTTTGTAAGCAGGAAAACCCAATCCAGCGATCGCCGCAGCCTCCTCGGCAAACCGCTCCGGCTCCATGTACATTCCCGCGCTGCCATAGAGTTTAATCCGATCCCGCTTGGCTCCGCCCGCAATCTCGCTCAGCGGACAACCCTCATATCGAGCTACCAGATCCATTACGGCGATCTCCACCGCGCGATACGTCTTTGTCAACTCGAGGTCGGCTTGAAAATCAAAACTTGGCCAAGCGCTTGGCTCACGCCCCTCAAGGAACGGGGAAATGACCTCTCGAATCTCCCTCTCCGCCCGTTCATGTGCCGGCCCCGGGGCAAAGCCAGCCAAGCCATTATCAGCCGTGACACGAATGTACATCGCATCACGCTTCAGCAC
>WTHH01000087.1 GCA_011523195.1 Verrucomicrobiales bacterium | reverse complement strand
GAACGACACGTTTACGTTTGCCCGCATCCAGTACGATTCATGGGGCGGCAGCGGTTGGCGCGGTCGCGGCAAATGGTCGATCGACTGGCCTGAGAGCGACCTGAATATGTCGTTTCGCCTGCAGCAACTCACCGCACTCAAAGTCGATCCCGAGGGCACAGTGCTCAATCTCACCGAGGACAAACTGTTCGAGTACCCGTTCATTTACATCATCGAGCCGGGCGAGTTGTACTTCAGCAAGGACGAAGTCAAGGCACTTCGGAAATACCTTCTGACCGGCGGCTTTTTGATGGTCGATGATTTTTGGGGGGAGAAAGAGTGGGCCAACTTCGCGCGCGAGATGAAGCGGGTGTTTCCATCGCGGGAAATTGTGGAGCTGCCGATCGAGCACGAAATTTTTCAATGCGTTTTTCCGTTAGAGGAAAAACCGCAAGTACCCAATCCGCGCACCGCCGTTGAGGGCGCACCGCACGGCATCACGTGGGAACGCTGGGACGCCCAGACGCCGCACTACCGCGGCATTTACGATGACGAAGGCCGATTGATGGTGGTCATCTGCCACAACACCGACCTTGGCGACGGCTGGGAGGAGGAGAGCCGTGCCGGCCAATGGTACCTCAAGGAATTTTCCGAGCCCAAGGCTTACCCCATGGGGATCAACATTATTTTCTACTCAATGACGCACTAACATGGACACAGACACCACAGACAACACACACGAACAGGATCGGCTTGCAGTCGAGCAAATCACCGCCGGCCGCGAAAAAATTGAACAGGAACTGGGCCGGGTCATCATCGGGCAAAAGGACGCGGTCGAGGAGATTCTCATCACTCTGTTCGCGGGGGGCAACTGCCTGATTACCGGTGTGCCGGGGCTGGCCAAGACCTTGATGGTGCGCGCGATCGCCGGGATTTTCGACCTCGATTTTCATCGCATCCAGTTTACGCCCGACCTCATGCCGGCGGACATCACCGGCACCGAGATTTTGATCGACGGCGAAAACGGCCGGGAGCTGCAATTCGTCAAGGGCCCGGTGTTCACGAACGTGCTGCTCGCGGACGAGATCAACCGCACTCCGCCGAAGACTCAGGCCGCGCTGCTCGAGGCGATGCAGGAAAAACAGGTATCGGTCGGTGGCACGAGCCGCGACCTGCCTAAGCCGTTTTTCGTGTTGGCCACGCAGAACCCGATCGAGATGGAGGGCACCTACCCGTTGCCCGAGGCACAGCTTGACCGCTTTTTGTTGAACGTGTTCATCGACTACCTGCCGGAGGAGGATGAGGTGAAGGTCGTGAGCGAGACAACCAGCCGGGTTGACGCGCAGACGAGTCCCGTGTTCAAGGCGGAGGACGTACTGCGAATCCAAAGCGTCGTTCGCAAGGTGCCGGTGGCCGACTCGGTGGTGCGTTACGCCGTGCGGCTCGCTGCCAGTTCGCGCCCGGGGCAGGCGAACACACCGGACTTTGTCAACGAGTGGATCAACTGGGGCGCCGGATTGCGTGCCGGGCAGGCGCTGATCATCGGGGCTAAGGCACGTGCGCTGCTGCAGGGCCGCTCCCACGTCACGCCGGATGATGTCAAGGCGCTCGCTGTGCCGGTGCTGCGCCACCGCATCCTCCCTAATTTCAAGGCCGAGGCTGAGGGGGTCGACGCCGATCAGGTGATCGCCATGTTGGTTGAAACTGTTCCCGTACCGTGAGTCGACTGCAGACAGCGCACCGTTTCCTGGATCCGAAAGCCTTGATGGAAATCAAGAGCCTGTCGCTCCGGGCGCGTGCTGTTGTCGAGGGCTTCATGAGTGGCCTGCACCGCAGTCCGCGTACTGGGTTTTCCACAGAATTCACCGAGTACCGCCAATACGCGCAGGGCGATGACGTTCGTTTTTTGGACTGGAAAGTGATGGCCCGCACCGACCGCGAGTTCATCAAGAAATTTGAGGATGAGACCAACCTGCGGTGCACGTTCATGGTCGATTTTTCCCGGTCGATGGAGTTCGGCGGGGACGAGGCCGGCGTGAAAAAAAGCGACTACGGTCGAACCATCGCCGCGTCGCTCGCCTGGTTTTTGATTCAGCAACGAGACGCCGTCGGTCTGGCGAAATTCGACCGCGACGTGCGGGAATTCATTCCACCGCGTTACCGGCAGGATCAACTCAAGACCATCCTCGGCAGGCTTGAAACCCAGCCGGCGGGGCAGGCGACCGACCTTTGCCAGGCGCTGGAC
>WTHH01000407.1 GCA_011523195.1 Verrucomicrobiales bacterium | reverse complement strand
ACGATACACGAATCCGCGCCACGCTCCCCACCCTCAAGGCCATGATCGACAAGGGCGCCAGGATTATCCTCACCGCCCACCTCGGCCGACCCAAGGGCGAACGCGTCCCCTGCATGAGCCTGCGCCCCGTGGCAGACAAACTCGCCGATCTTATCGGCCAACCGGTTGCATTTTGTGACCAGTGCGTCGGCGACTCGGTTGCCGAGGCCGTGAATCAACTGGAGGACGGCGGTTTGTTGCTTCTGGAAAACGTCCGCTACCACGCCGAAGAGGAAGCCAACGACGCAGCTTTCGCCGAGCAGCTTGCGGCTAACGCAGACGTCTACGTGAACGATGCATTTGGAGCCGCCCACCGAGCGCACGCCTCCACCGCAGGCGTGGCCGGCGTCATCGCCGCCCGCGGCGGCCAATGCGCGGCCGGCCTGTTGATGGAGCGCGAATTGCAGTTCCTCGGCGACGAACTCGAATCTCCCGCAAGCCCGTTTGTCGTGATCCTTGGCGGCGCCAAGGTGTCCGACAAAATCAAGGTCATCGACCGCCTGCTCGAGAAGGCCGACACCATAGTCATTGGCGGCGCCATGGCTTACACGTTCAAGCTGGCCAAGGGCCTCACGGTTGGCAAGTCGCTGGTGGAACGTGACAAGGTGGACGTTGCCCAGGCCGCCCTGGACAAAGCCGCTGAGCAAAACGTGCAGTTTCTCATTCCGACCGACAACGTCGTGGCCGAGCCAACCGAGATTGATGGCAAGTTCGCCTTTGGCGATCATGGGGTGAACGATAGCGAGAACATCCCCGACGATGTCGAGGGCGTGGACATCGGCCCCAAGTCCGCCGAAACCTTTAGCGAGGTTATCCGCGGTGCGAAGACAATTTTGTGGAACGGTCCGATGGGTATTTTTGAAGACGACCGCTTTTCCGCCGGCACATTCGCCGTGGCCCGTGCCGTATGCGACGCCACCGCGTCCGGAGGCAAGAGCATCATCGGCGGAGGTGACAGCGTGAAAGCGCTGAACAAGGCCGGTCTCGGTGATCAAGTGACCTTCATGAGCACCGGCGGTGGAGCGAGCCTCGAGTTTCTCGAGGGCAAGGAACTCCCCGGCGTCGCCGCACTCACCGACAAATAATTTTATCGAATGGACAAAGAACGAAAACTGATCATCGCCGGCAACTGGAAGATGAACAAGACAGTTGCCGAGTCGCTCGACCTGGCCAACGGCTTGGTTAGGGAACTCAAGGAAGTGAAGGAATTGGACATCGCCATCTGCCCGCCGTTCACCGCACTGAGCGAAGTTTCCAAGGCGGTCATCGATTCCAACATCCGCCTCGGCGCACAGAACATGAGCCAGAACGGCTACGGCGCCCACACCGGCGAAATCGCCGCCGGAATGCTCAAGGAATTTTCCACCAAGTACGTCATTCTCGGCCACTCCGAGCGTCGCGAGTATCAGCGCGAATCGGACGAACTCATCGCCGCCAAGGCCAAGGCCGCCCACGAGGCCGGCCTCAAGCCGATCGTTTGCGTGGGTGAACAACTCGAGGAACGCGAGTCAGGCAACACCGAGAACATTGTCGGCACACAGGTGCGCGGCAGCTTGGCGGGCTTGACCACGGAGGAAATGCTCGGAACGGTCATCGCCTACGAACCGGTCTGGGCCATCGGCACAGGCAAAACTGCCACCGCCGAGCAGGCGCAGGAGGTTCACGCGTTCATTCGCAGCCTATTGGCGGATTTGTTCGATGCCGACACAGCCAAGGCGGTGCGTATCCAGTATGGCGGCAGCGTGAAACCGGATAACGCCCGGGAGCTGATGAGCCAACCGGACGTAGACGGCGCACTGGTCGGCGGAGCCTCACTCGATGTGCGGGTCTTTTCTGAGCTGATTAAAAACTCAATTTAACTACAAACGAATATGAGCATTCTTATCCCAATATTAACCACCGTTCTGGTTCTGAACTGTTTCTTTCTGGTGCTGTTGATCCTGATCCAGCTACCGAAGAAGGAATCCGGTTCCGGCTTGGCATTCGGAGGCGGCGCGCTCGACATGGCGCTTGGTGCCGGAGCGGGCAACGTCCTCACCCGTTTCACCAAATATTCCGCCTCCCTCTTCCTGATCCTCTGCCTTGTACTGGCCGTCATAGGCAACAACGGGAACAAAAGCGCACTGGAGTCAGGATTGAGCGAGGCGCCCAAAGCCGCAAATCTGGAAGTCACCAAACCGCCAACC
>WTHH01000400.1 GCA_011523195.1 Verrucomicrobiales bacterium | reverse complement strand
GTGTTGGACGGCAAGTTGGACCCGAAAGTAACCGATGCGCTGGTCACGCTGGTGAGAGCAGGGTTTTGCATTCACCGCTCGTGGGGATTTGGAAAAATTACCACAGTGGACACGCTGATGGCGAAGATCACCATCGATTTTCAAACCAAGCCGGAGCACTCGATGGACCTAGGCTTTGCGGCGAAGATCCTCAAGCCAGTCGATGGTAGTCACATTCTCGCCCGCAAGGCGACCGACCTGGCAGGCCTCAAGCGCATGGGGGCGCTAGATCACTTGGAGTTGATCAAGCTGGTAATCACGAGTTTTGGAGGGCAGGCCACTGTGGCTCAGATTCAGGAATCGCTCGTACCGGATGTCATCGAGGACGACTGGAAAAAGTGGTGGACGGACGCCAAGAAGGAGATGAAGAATGACGGGCACTTTCAATTGCCGGTCAAGAAAACCGAGCCGATCATATACCACGTTCAGGAACTTTCCGCTCACGACCAGTTACTGAGCAACCTCCGCGATGCCAAGGGCTTAAAGGCACAGATCGCTGCCGCCACCGAGATTCACAAGGGAATCGGCGACGTGGAAAACAAGGAAGATGTGATCGGCGAGATGATCAATATTTTGAATCTCGCAATCAAGAATCACATAAACCTCAAGCCGTCGCTTTCGCTTGAAGCGATCCTGCTGCGGGATGCCATTCGCACAGACATTGGCACGGAGGCTGGTGAGGGCGAGATTGAGGCCTTTTCTGTTTTTGAAAAGGCGGAGGACTTGGCCGAGGTGATCGAGGGCCTCTCTGCTGCGAAACAAAAACTGGCATTGGATGCCTTCCGCCTGACTCACGCCGATAGCTGGGTGGACAAGTACCTAGAGATCTTGAATTCAAGTGGTCTGCGCCTGGTGGGTGAGTTGGCGCAGATGCTCATCGACGCAGGTCATTTCGATCGTTTCAAGGGTCACCTTCATCAGTTGGTCAGCAAACACGAGGCGAGCACCGACCTGATGCTGTGGTTGGGCAAAAACCGCTCGGACAGCTTCGCCGACATTCTTGGGCCGGAGGTGTTTGGTGCCATGATGGCTGCGATTGAGCAGGATCGGTTCAACGAGAAAAAGACCAGCAAACTCGGCGACTTCATCATGTCCGACCAGGAATTGATCACCGACCTGATCGGCTCTGCGGACGTCGAAGTGGTGGAGGATCTGGTGCGGGCACTGCAGGCGACCATTTGTTTCGACGACATGGACAAGCGCTCGTTGCTGGGTCGCATCGTCAAGGCCTACCCGTCGATTCAATCAATGATCTCCGGCGACCAGACCAAGGACGACAACCTGCTGATTGTCTCCTGGTCGAGCCTTGAGCGTCGCAAGAATGAGTACGAGGAATTGGTCAAAAAGAAGATTCCAGCCAACTCAAAGGAAATCGCCATCGCCCGGAGTTACGGAGACCTTCGCGAGAACCACGAGTTCAAGGCTGCCAAGGAAATGCAGAAGGTGCTTATGACTCGTAAGGGCGAACTGGAGATCGACCTGACGCGCGCGCGCGGCACCGATTTTAGCGATGCCTCCGTGGATCAGGTCAGTGTGGGCAACAAGCTGGTTGTCACCAATCTCGAGAGTAACAAGGAAGAGACCTTCGTCCTGCTTGGTGCATGGGATGGCGATCCGGATAACCAGATTCTGAGTTACCTCACTCCGCTTGGCCAAGCGTTCCTTGGAAAGAAGCCGGGTGAGGAGGCCGAGTTCCAGATCGATAACGATACCCGTCGTTATCGAATTAACACCATCGAGCGCTACACCGTCGCTGGCCCGACCGTGACGGAAGACGATGAAGAGGCGGAGGAAACTGCTCCGGCCGAGCCGGCACCGGCTTCACAAGCTGAATAAATTATTTTGAACCCTTTCTCAGCCCGGCCGATTGGCCGGGCTGTTTTGTTTTCAGGCCAAGCGAAGCAGTTGATCGACGAGTGATTGGGCTGACCCCGCGTATCCGCTGCCGAACAGGTTAAAGTGGTTCAGCGTGTGATAAAGCCGATAAATCAGTTTGCGGGTACCGTAGCCGTCTTCCAGCGGCAGCACCGACTCGTAGCCTGACCAAAAATCCGTTCCAAATCCTCCGAACATCTCGGTCAGGCCAAACTCGGCTTCGCGATCGCCGCAGTACGTGGCGGGGTCGAAGATGACCGGGCCACCATTTTCATCGGACGCAACATTTCCGCTCCAAAGGTCACCATGCAATAG
>WTHH01000323.1 GCA_011523195.1 Verrucomicrobiales bacterium | reverse complement strand
GCGTAGCGCGATGTCTGACCCCACAAGGTCGTTGCGCACCACTTTTACGCGCGTGGGCGTGATTCTGCTGTGCACCTCCACCTGTTCGTCCGCCTTCGGCTTGGCCTCTTCCTGTTTCAGGTCGAGGTGATTGCCGGGCGCCTGCGACGAACGGTCGATATCCAGTGGCTCGATGAAACCAAACTCGCCCTGATCATCCTCAAGCCGTGACGGCTCAACTAGAATCACCGGTTCCATTCGTGCTGACTCGCGCGCCACAGCATCGGCCGGCTCACTTTTCTTGCTGCCAATCCTGCGGGAGAAATGCTTCTCCCTCGGGGACTCAAGCGCGCCACCCACCGACAAGTACTGCATCAGGTTCATAGGTTTAAATTCTTAATGGCGGCAGCGGCCACGGCCTCGCTGCCCTGGTTGGTTTCGTCAAATCGATCCGGGGCCCAGATCTCAAACTTGTTCAGCCGGCCGACCAGCACGGCCTCCTGCTTGATGCCGGCTACGTTCGCCAGTTCTTCCGGCAGGCAAAGGCGTCCCACCTTGTCGAGTTTCACATGGGCGGAACTGCCTCCGATCACCCGCTCGACCACGGCCGCCTCCTCGTCGGAGAGCGACATCTCATTTAACCGCTCCAGCAACACCGCCCAACGCGCCGGCGGCAGCACCAACAAATACTGCTGCTCCCCGATGGGCCACGGCAGGATGGTCAACTCC
The DNA here is from genome assembly GCA_011523195.1 of Verrucomicrobiales bacterium. GTDB lineage: Bacteria > Verrucomicrobiota > Verrucomicrobiia > Limisphaerales > UBA1096 > UBA1096. The sequence continues at coordinate 8,008 of WTHH01000323.1, read as the reverse complement.
GATTTGCCTGATTTCGGCCGCCACTTGGAGGGCACCATGACACGCCGGGACCCGTCGATTCCGTGTCGGAATCGAGCTGTAAAAACGGTCGCCGGCTGGTCCTGGGTTGCTGACATAACTGAGGCAATAGATGGCAGAGCCGCCCGTTGCGTCCCAATCTTTCCCGTTCTCTACCTTTTTCTCCCCAAGACGTCAACCGGTTTTTTGCATTTTTTTGCATTTGTCCCCCCCTTGCCCAAATTGCACTCCTCGTAGGCTATTTCGTTAACGATATAGGAATTACCACGAAATTGGCCAAGCGCTCGGCCATGCGGGCTGTACAGCAAAGGAATCGCACTGCCGCCGAAAAACCGGTAAAGAGCGCCCGTGCGAACGGCCGAATTCGACTACGACCTCCCTCCAGAATTGATAGCGCAACATCCCGCGGAGCGCCGGGATGCCTCCCGCCTGCTGGTCGTGGAGCGCTTGGCCAAGCGCCTGGCTCATCGGCAATTTGCCGATCTGGCCGACTGTCTCAAGTCAGGCGACCTGCTGGTCGTGAACAATTCCCGCGTGATGCCCGCCCGTGTACGGGGCCAAAAGGATGGCGACGGGGCACGCGTTGAAATATTGCTGACAGAGCAGCACTCCCCCGGCCGGTGGTGGTGCATGCTGCGGCCCGGCAAACGCATTCACAACGGCACACGCATCCAGTTACACAACCTCAAGGGCACGCCCACCGACTACTGGATGACGGCCATCGACAAAAACGAAACCGGCAAGTACCTCCTCCAATTGCCGGATTCGGCGGACGTCTTTCAATTGCTGTCGGAGATTGGAGAGACGCCGTTGCCACCGTACATCGAGAGAAACCCGGCCGACACGATGACAGACCGGGAGCGCTACCAAACGGTGTACGCAAAGCAGGAAGGCTCCGTGGCCGCCCCCACGGCCGGGCTGCATTTCACCGGACCGTTCCTCGATAATCTGAAAGCCATGGGCATCGGCGTGGCGGAAGTCACGCTGCACGTTGGCCCGGGGACGTTTCAACCGGTGGAGTGCGACACGATCGAGGATCACCCGATGCACGAGGAGTGGTTCGAGATTTCGGCCGAAGCAGCGCAGGCGATCAACGAAACCAAGCGGGCAGGACGGCGCATCGTTGCCGTTGGCACGACCAGTATGCGCGTGCTTGAGTCTGCCACGGATGAAAACGGCGACATCGCTCCCCAGCAAGATCGAACCGATATTTTCATCCACCCACCGCACGACTTCCGCGTCGTCGATGCGTTGCTGACAAACTTTCATCTACCCAAGTCCACGCTGCTGATGCTGGTCAGTGCCTTCGCCGAACCCGGAGGTGCTGCCGGTCACGATTTGGTGATGCAGGCCTACGCGGAGGCAATCGAAAATCGTTACCGCTTCTTCAGCTACGGAGACGCGATGTTTCTTCATTAATGAAATCGGATCGCTTCACCACTACACCACAAGATTCCGAGGACGGCTGGAGACAGCCGTCCCTACCCTGATGCCATGACGACTGCCCGTCCATTCGTGTTAATCAACATGGCAATGTCGGCCGATGGGAAAATCGCGCCACCGCATCGACGCTTTGTCCCGATTGGCAGTCGACGCGACCACGACAACCTGCTTCGGCTGCGCGCCACTGCGGACGCGGTCATGTGTGGCGCTCGAACGGTGGAGTCCGGCAACATCACGATGGACGCCGGGGGCACCCGCTACGAACGCCAGCGCTTGGCCAAGCGCTTGGCCAGGCAGAATTTGCGTGTGCTGATCAGCGGCACAGGCTCTATCGATCCCGACGCGGCCATTTTCAAAAACCGAAACTCACCAATCCTTGTTTTTGTCTCCGGCCAAGCCCCGGCCAAGCGCCTGGCCAAGCTCAAGAATGTTGCGGATGAGGTGATCGTTTGCGGCGCCAAGTCGGTTGCGCTTGGCCAGGCGCTTGGCCGCCTGCGCCGTGACTGGAATGTAAAACGCCTCCTTTGCGAAGGAGGCGGTGTGTTGAATTTTGAGCTGCTCCGGCTTGGCTTTGTAGACGAGCTGCACCTGACGATTTGCCCCCGGTTGTTTGGCGGCCGGGATGCCCCGACCATCGCGGACGGCGCCGGTTTTCAGCACCTAGTCAAGGCCGCGCAACTGAAGCCGATTGCCCAGCGGCGCGTCGGCGATGAATTGTTTACGACGTGGCGCGTCAGGCCAGAATCTCGTTGACCACCCGGGCGCCCTGCACACCGGTCAGGCGCTGGTCGAGCCCCTGATAGCGGTAGGTGAACCGTTCGTGATCGATGCCAAGGCACTGCAACACCGTGGCGTTAAGGTCGTTAATGTGCACCGGGTCGCGGACGATGTTGTAGCTGAAGTCATCAGTTTCGCCATGCACATGGCCCTTCCGGATGCCGCCACCGGCCATCCACATCGTGAAGCAGCGGCCATGGTGGTCGCGCCCGTGGTTGTCCTTGGTGAGGCTGCCCTGCGAGTAAATCGTCCGACCGAATTCGCCGCCGCAGATCACGATAGTGTCCTCCAGCATGCCGCGCTGCTTGAGGTCGCGCACGAGGGCGGCTGCGGGCTGGTCGACGTCCTCGCACTGGCGGCGGACATCGCGGGGACAGTTGCCGTGCTGATCCCAGCCGCGATGAAACAACTGCACGAACGGCACACCGCGCTCGAGCATTCGGCGCGCGAGGATGCAGTTGTAGGCGAACTTGCCCGGCGACTTTGCATCTTTGCCGTACTGTTCGAATACATGATCCGGCTCGGTCTTAAGGTCGGTCAGTTCCGGCACGCTTGCCTGCATACGAAACGCCATCTCGTACTGGGCGATGCGGGTCTGGATTTCCGAGTCCTGCGTTTCCTCAAACTTGGCGCGGTTGATGGCGTTGATGCTGTCGAGAATCGCGCGGCGCGAACCACTAGTAATGCCCGGAGGATTGTTCAGATAGAGCACCGGCTCGCCGGAGCTGCGGAATTTCACGCCCTGGTGCTTGGACGGCAGGAAGCCGCTCCCCCAAAGCCGCGAGTAAAGTGCCTGACTGCCGCCGCGTCCCTTGGAGATCATCACGATGTAACCCGGCAGGTTGTCGCTCGGGCTGCCAAGGCCGTAGTTCAGCCAGGCGCCCATCCTTGGGTGACCGAGTTGCTGCGTGCCGGTGTTGATGTAGGTGATCGCTGGGTCGTGGTTGATCGCCTCGGTGTTGACACTGCGGATGAGTGAAATCTCGTCGGCGATCGAGGCGACGTTTGGCAAAATCTCACTAAAATACCCGCCGCTCTGCCCATGTTGCTTGAATTCAAACATCGGGGCCACGCACGGGAACGACTTCTGGCCAGAGGTCATGCCGGTGATGCGTTGGCCGTTTCGGATTGAGTCCGGCAGCTCGATGCCGTGGATTTTTCGCATGGCCGGCTTGTAATCGTACATGTCGATGTGCGACGGGCCACCGGAGAAAAACAGGTAAATCACCCGCTTGGCCTTGGGTTTAAAGTGCGGCTCGCCCATCGCGCCGCGGCCGGCGGCGTTGAGCATTCCGGGCTGGGCAAGCGAGGCGAGCCCCATCGCGCCCATGCCGCGTGCGCCGATGTTCAGAAACTTGCGGCGATCGATCAGGTGATCCGAGTTAAGCAGTGGAATCATGTTTTTATTCCTTGGTTAAAACTTCGTCGAGGTTGAGGATGGCACTGGCCACGGTCGTCCACGCGGCGTGCCTGGCCGTGTCGACGGATTCGTCGCGCTTGGCCTCTCCAAACTTCAGCAGTTCCTCCGCGCGCTTCTTGTCGGCGGTGAACTCCTTGAGCTGGGTGTCGTAAAGATCGCGGAACACGCGCTTGCGAAGGTCGTCCGCCGGACGTGAGGTCGTCAGCAAGAAGGCATAGTCGAGCTGCGATTCAAAGTCCGCTCCACCCTGCTGCAGCACGCGCTGCGCTAACACCCTTGCAGCCTCGACAAACTGCACGTCGTTCATTGTCACCAACGCCTGCATCGGCGTATTGGTGCGTGGCCGCTGGATTACGCATTTCTCGCGGGTCGGTGCGTCGAACGCCACCATGTTTGGCATCGGCGCGGAACGTTTCCAGTAAGTGTACATCGAGCGCCGGTAAAGTTTCTGTTCGTTGTCGCGCTTGTAAAAAAGCCCGCCATTAAGCGCGACTTCGTTCCAGATGCGCGGGGGCTGATACGGCTTCACGCTGGGGCCGCCGATCTTGCCGTTGAGGATGCCGCTCACTGAGAGGGCGTTATCGCGGATAAACTCGCCCTGCAACCGAAAACGAGGCGCGCGGGAGAGGTAAATGTTCTGCGGATCTTTCTCCAGTTTTTCGCGGGTCGCAGCGGATACCTGACGGTAGGTTGCCGACATGAGCATCTGCTTGAGGACGCGCTTCACGTTCCAGCCGCTGTCGGCGAAGTCGCGTGACAAATAATCCAAAAGTCCCGGGTGGCTCGGCAGTGCGCCGCGTGTGCCGAAGTCGGCCACGGTGCTGACCAGCCCGGAACCGAACAGCATCGCCCAGTATCGATTCACTGCCACTCGGGAAGTCAGCGGATGATCGTCATCGGTGAGCCACTTGGCCAAGCTGAGCCGCTTTTGCGGAGCATCCTCGGGCAGAGACGGCAGCACCTTAGGTACGTTCGGAAAAATCTCTTCATCCTTGATCGGCGAGGCGTAATGGCCGCGGCTCAGCACGTAGGTTTTGCGCGGCTTGGCCAAGTCGCCCATCGTCATCACGGTGACGATGCCGTTGTTGTAGTCGTTAACCGATTTCTCGGCAGCCTTAATTTTTTCGTCGAGCTGCTTGGCCAAGGGCCAGACTGATTTCTCGTAATACTCCCGCAGCTTGGCCACGTGCTCCGCGCTCAGGACATCCTGACCGAGGTTGGCCAACACCTCCTTCGGCAGACTCGACCCGCCAAGTTTGAAGTACATTCCGCCCTGGCCGCCGTTGTTCACGATCTTGATCAATAGGTGATTGTCACCCTTGGCCAGTTCCAATTCAGTCTTTTCCTGATCGGCAGCCGGCCCGCGATTGGCGTTGTTGGCCAGAATCTGTTTGCCGTTGAGGAACACCTTGATGCCGTCGTCGCTGCCCAGAGACACACCCACCTTCTGGGCGTTCGGCGACTTCACCGTGCGATAAAAATAGGACGCACTCTTCTCAGGCAAACCGATGGTGTGCACCTTGCCATCCTCATACTTGCGGGCCTCCCACTTTTTGCCGCCGTATTCCTTTTTCAAATCAACCCCTTTTTCCGGGCCAAAATCCTTGTTGAACGCCTCGTTGCTGTCCTTCGCGCTAAAACTGCCGAGGAATTGCCAACCGCCGAGCTTCGGCGGGTGCGGCACCTCGCCCACGCGATTATCAGCGATCCATTCGTCCATCTCCTTCAACGTCGGCTTGGCCTTGGCCCGCTCCGCCTTGGCCAGCTCCAACGCCGCACGGCGGTTCTGCAATTCCTGGTTTTGCTTCATGGTCGGCACCTTGATCATCGGCGCGGAGTTGCCGTTGCGCGTCTGCATGCCCTTGTCCGAGTTGATGTTGAAATAGGCGTAAAACTGATAGTACTCCTTCTGCGAAATCGGATCGTACTTGTGGTCGTGACACTGCGCGCATTCCATCGTCAGACCAAGCCAGACGTTGGAGGTCGTCTTGACCCGGTCGACGTTGTATTCCACACGGTACTCTTCGTCGATCGCCCCGCCCTCGTCGGTCGTGCCATGGTTGCGGTTGAACCCGGAAGCCACCTTCTGCGCAAGCGTGGCATTCTCCAGTTGATCCCCTGCCAATTGCTCAATGGTGAAATCATCGAAACGCTTGTTGTCGTTGTAGGCGTCGATCGTCCAGTCGCGCCACGGCCACATGAAGCGCACGCCGTCATCGTGGTAAACGCTTGAGTCGCCGTACCGCGCGGCATCCATCCACGCCAACGTCATCCGCTCTCCATACCGCTCACTAGCCAGCAACGAGTCGACCAGTTTTTCGTAGGCGTTCGGGTCGGTGTCGTTCACGAACCGCTCCACCTCCTCCGGGGATGGCGGGAGACCGGTCAGGTCGAAGCACAACCGGCGGATCAACGTGCGACGATCCGCCTCCCTCGACGGCTTCAGGCCCTGCTGCTCCATCTTGGCGAGCGTGTAAAAATCGATCGAGTTTTTCGGCCAGATCTTCTGCTGCACCTTGGGCAGATTGGGCGTCTTCGGCGTCACAAATGCCCAGTGATCCTCCCAATCGGCTCCCTGGGCAATCCATCGCTCGATCAACGCAATCTCATCAGCGGACATTTCCAGTTTGCTCTCCGGTGGAGGCATCAGGTCGTCATTGTCGTGGGCAGTGATGCGCTGGAAAAGCAGACTCTCCCCCGGCATGCCGGGCGCAACGATGCGATCCTCACCCTCACCGCCGAACAGCCCCTCGCGCGTATCCAGCCGCAGGTCGGCCTTGCGATGTTCCTCATCTGGCCCGTGACATTGCACGCAGTAATGGGACAACACAGGGCGAATATCGATGCCGAATCGCACTATATCCGATTGGGCCGCATGCGCTTGGCCAAGCGCAAATACAGCGGCCAAGGGCATCAAAAAATAAATCTGTCTGGCAAAAAACTTCATTAACAAAGAAATCTCTAAAACTCCTAAAGCGAAAAATCTGCCGAAAAAATGCCTACTAAAACAGACAATATCAAGGCCATGTTGACTCGATTCGCAGCGTTTTTATTCGAAGAACAGCCCCGTTGCCTGATGCTAAACCCCTGACCGCCAATCAGGGTGAAAAACAGCCCCCGATTACTATTTTTTCGCACCAAAATGGCGGACGAATTCAGCCCCGATCAAGTCGTAAAGTTCCTGCTCCCAGATGATCCCGGGAATCTCGATGCGCTTGGAATTCGTTCGCATATCGTAGGGCGAAATAATAGCCGTGACGTTATTGATGCCAAGCTCGGAAACCATTAAAAACACCTCCTCGATCCCGGCGTCCCCGATCGGGATGCAGCCAATCGTCGCCGAGCCGCCGTGAATGAAAATATCGAATCTCAAACGATCGCGACCATCAGCCTTGCCCTTGGCCTTGTCGAATGCATTTGGGGTAATTCAACTTCATCGACAGGTGAAACTGGCTGTTCGGGTTGAGGTATTCGATCGCGTAAATCCCCTCCGGAATCTGCCCGTCCCCCTCCCGCAACTTCGGCCCCGGGCCACCACTGAACCCGGTGAACGGGTAACGCTTTTTCAATTCCAATTCGCCCGATTTTAGTCGCCCCCATACTTCCAGCATTCGCTCCTCCTTTAACCCGAGTAAAACCAGTTCACTCCACTTGCCGGAATCAAATGCGAACGGACGATCGAAACGGATCTCCGTAACAGCCTGCTCGACCGACTTAGCTCCAGTCAGTTTTACCCAGACCGGCCCATGCCGATTTACCGTAATAATAAAACGACAGCCCCGCCAACAGCAGGACGAAAAACCAAGCCGACTTGTTTTTAAACACTGTCACTTCCGCGCATCGATGGATTTCACGCCGCGACAACTCAGAATACGCCAAGAAGCCGAATCCAAATGCCAGCCTAAGTACGACTGATACCACTTCCATCTGCGGCGCACCTTGCTCGGCGATCGGTACTTACCACCCGCTTGACCAAGCGGAGGATTAGGCCAACAGTTCAGGGAGGATGGCCGTGCTGTCGGCGAAGCGGTTGGTGACGCCGGTTTGTTGGAGCATGGTGGCGAAGACGTTCGCAAATGGTGTGTCCTCACCATACTTGAGGTACTGACCATGCTTGAAGCCAAGGCCGCGACCGCCGGCGAGCACGAGCGGGTAATTCTTGTTCGTGTGCGTGGTGCTGTTGCTGCAGCCGTAGATGATGGTGGTCTGGTCGAGCAATGTTGCATCGCTCTCCGGGCCTGCCGGGGTGTTGCGCATGCGGTCGAGAAAGGTCACGAATTGCTCCGCGAGGAAACGATCCCACTTGCCCAGAGCCTCGGCGCCCTCGGCCTTGTTCCAATCGTGGGCCAG
>WTHH01000311.1 GCA_011523195.1 Verrucomicrobiales bacterium | reverse complement strand
GTTGCCTAGCACCCGGGTGCGTCCGCCCGGCGGAATGTCGGGCCAACCGGAATCGAACGCCGCCTGACCCGACTCGGCGGCCTGGCCAATTTCATCGGCTGTGGCGGAGCTGACCTCGGCGAACGGCTCCTCGGTCGTTGGGTTGACGATGGCCAAGCGCTTGGCGCCGGAGCCGTCGATCCACTGGCCGTTGATCAAAAGTTGGGTGGGGAAGTCGCTCACAGTGCCTTCAGAAAAAGTTCCTTCAAATCCTCGCGCGAGACCGGTACCGGGTTGGTCTGGTGGCAGGGATCCAGCCACGCCTGATCGCTCAGAGCCTCGATGTGCTCCTCCTTCACGCCGACTTCCTCGAGTGAGGTGTGCATGCCGCAGCGCCGGATAAAGTCGTCGACGAACTGGACGGTCAACTCGTCGGCATCGGTGTCGCTGCACGAGACGACGTCGAGCCCGCAGGCGATACCGATGCGCCGATAGACTCCCGGTTTTTGCCGGGCGTTGTGGCGCATGACATGCGGCAGACAGATGGCGTTGGCCGTGCCGTGGTGCACACCGCAAATGGCGGAAAGCGGATGCGCCAGAGAATGGGTTGCCCCGAGATCCTTTTGAAACGCCACGCCGCCCATCGCGGCGGCGACGAGCATGTGGCCGCGCGCATCGAGATCAGCACCGTCGGCAATGGCCGTGGGCAGAGCGCGGATGATAAGCCGGATGCCTTCAAGTGCAATGCCGTCGCACATCGGCTGAAACGCCGGCGACGTGAACGACTCGATGCAGTGGGTGAGAGCGTCGAGTCCGGTGGCGGCGGTCAACCCGGCTGGCAGTCCGGTGGTCAATTCCGGGTCGAGAAAAACACAGCGGGCGAGAAGTTCCGGGTGAAAGTACATTCCCTTGCTGTCGGAGCCGTCCGGGGTGACCACGCCGCTGCGGCCAACTTCGCTGCCGGTACCGGCGGTGGTGGGCACGGCGATGAACGGTAACAGCCCGCTCCAGTCGGCCTCCCAGTCGTAGTCGGCGAGCTTGAGCTGCGGCTGCTTGATGAGGATGCGGCAGACCTTGGCGGCGTCCAGTGCACTGCCTCCGCCGAGGCCGATGACGCCGTCGCAACCCTTAGCCAGGGCCAGCTCGGCCGCGCCCCGGGTGTTGGCCTCGGTGGGGTTGGGCTGCACGTCGGAGTGCAAAAACCAGTCGCGATCCGGCTCGCCGGGGAGCAGGGCGGCCGCGAGTTTTTTGTAGGCCTCGGTCGACAGCAGCCCGGCATCGGTAACGACCAGTGGCCGGTGGATGCCCAGTGCGGGGAGCATGCCCCGGAGCCGGTCGATAACACCCGCGCCTGAAAGGACGTTTGTGGGAAAACTAAAGGAGGAAGTTTCCATCGATATAAGTCAATGATGTTTCATGGCCGACACCAAAATCCGGGGTGCGGCAAGCCGGGTCAGTAATTCGGAGTGCACACCTCGGGGAGTTTCCCCTGACTGTCCTTGGTTCGCAACACTGCAATGATCCGGGCCGCCTGGTCGGTATTCATGGAGTGCCACTTGGGCGAGTCGACGGTGCGCACAAACCGGTGGAAATTTCTCGCGGAACGATCGATGACGTTTGGCACGGCGTAGCCTGCCTCCTTGGCCTTTGCGGCGGCCTCGAGCTGTTGTTTCAATTGCGGAGACCATTTCTCGAGGTAGGCGATTCGGCGGGCCGAGGCGTCCCGGCTTTTGCCTTTTGGGGCGATGACGATGGCCCGAACGCCGTCCACCACGTTGTCGTTGATTCCACGGATGGGCGGGATGGAGCCGGCGGGTGCCTCAAACAACACCTCTTCGCTCTCATCGTAAAAAAATTCCATCGGTTCCGGGGCGGCGCGGTTGAACAGGAATAAAAACAGGATGGCCAGCCCGAACAGCACACCGGCAAGGGTCAGCTGTTTTTTCTGCTCCTTTTTTAGCGCCATGTCAGTGCGGGCTGCGCGGTGCAGACCACCAGCAGGCTGACTCGTCGCAGGGGATCATGTTCGGGTCGAGCAGCTTTGCGCGACCATCGCCGAAGACGTAGTTGGACTTGCCGCCGTGCCGCATTGCGCCCGGGTCGTTTTGGATGAATCGGTTGTATCCCGCGGAGTTTGCGTTGCCCAAGTCCTTCCAGATCCACCAGGCGTCGTTGGGCCAGCCGCCGAGGTTGCTGTGTCCGTCGCCGAGAAGAATCATTTCGGAGGCCGATTCCACCGAGCCCCATTTGCAGAGATTGTTCTCGTAGCCGGCCGGTCGGCCGAACGGAGGCTGCGCGCCGCCCTTGACCCAGTGCACGTTCACCGCGCCGATGCCGCTGGCGATGCCGATCTCGCCAAAACGGAACTGCCCGACGATGGCCGGTTTGCCCAGGTGATAGACATCGCCCTTTTTGCCCTTGGCGTTTTCGGTCGGGCAATCGTAGGTCTGCTTGCTGCCGCCGAGGAACATTTTTTTGTCGTTGTCCCACGTCGCACCAAGGTACCTGAATAGGTACGGTCTCCAGCTGGACTCGAGGCCGGGGGCGATCCGGTCCTGAATCGGGTTGATCCAGTCGTCGTTGTCGCCGGAGTACAGTTGCACGGCCAGCCCAAGCTGCTTGAGGTTATTGAGACAACTGATCTGTTGCGCCATGCCCTTGGCCCTGGCCAGTGCCGGCAGTAGCAGCGAGGCGAGGATGGCGATAATCGCAATGACTACCAGCAGCTCGATCAGGGTAAACCCCCGCGTCTGGTTGGTCGGGCCTGTGTCTCTTTTTCTCATCGTGCGCTTGGCCAAGCGGGCCGGGCTAATCGCGGATGAGACGATAGTACGACTCGGCCTGATCAGCAACCTCCTGTGCCGAGGATTCCCCGTTGGTGCCGGGTACGTCCTGCCAATCCGGCTTGGCCAAGCGGGTGGTTTTCTGCAACCGCACCCCGGCCGCGCCCTGCCAGTTGATGGTGACCACGCCGCCTTCCACCGAGATGCTATCGATGTCCGGTACGGTCGGGATGGCCTCCTCGATGCTGTACAAGCCGAAGTTATCGACTGCCCAGTACCAGCTCCAGGTGCCGTTCATGGCGAAGCGAATCCGCACCTTGGCCTGATTGTCCGCCTTGGGGAGCCGGTGCAGCTCAAACCGCCGGGACTCGGCGTGGTTGTCGTTCACTCGTCCGCTGATGTACGGCGCGAGTGAGGCGTCGATTTCCGAGCCGATGAACGCGCCGTAGCTGCCGCCGAGCGCTTCCTCGAGCGGCTCCATGTCCCAGATTTCGTCATCGTCCTGAAACAGGACGTTATTCACGAGAGCCACGTCGCCGTGGTCGGCGTTGAGCGTGGCCTCGGCGTCGACGGTGCCGTCGTCGCTGGCGACGATATCGGCCTGGTCCAGCATGTAGAGCACCGGCAGCCAGGTGTCCCCACCGTCGATCGAGTACTCGACACTCGCGGAGTTGTCCTGGTTTTGCGTGTAGTGACTGTAAAAACCGAGGTGCACATCGGCAGCCTCGCTCAGGTCGAAATCCTTCGTCTCAATCACGGTCACAAAGTTGGCGTTGCGCAGGGCGGAGTCGGCGATCAGGAAGTTGCCGGAGGGGAACTGTGCCTTGCCGTTGATGAATACCGGCGGGTTGGCGGCCTGTGATTTTTCGTTCCAGTACGGCCCGGTTTTCCAGCGGTCAAGCGAGACGTTGGCCCAGCCGGAGTAGGTCATCGAGGTCCAGTCGTCGGGATCCTCATCCCAGACGATCGTGTCGGCCTCGTTCACGTAGCTCGTCGTTGACCAGCCCTCGGGCAGGGCGAACTCCTCGAGGTCGTCGAACGATTCAAAGGCGAGCGGGGCGGGGAGGGTGCGCTTGGTAAACTCCGCCACGGTGAAGCTCCCCTCGTAGGTGCCCATCCGGTTTTCGTCGGAGTCTTCCGTGTAGGTGAGCTTGAAGCTGTTTTGCGAAAGCGGCTCCAGAAGATCGGTGACCTGGTACGTAAATTGATGGCCGTCCTCTGCGCCGATCTTGATTTCGGTGACGGTAATACCCTCGACCGCCGTGCCGTTGAACTCCAGCTTGACCGAGGCCGGATCCAGCTTGGCTTCGCCGTTTTTGATGACGAACGTCAACAGCGGCATCGGGTTGGCGCCCTGGCTCCCGGCGGCCGGACTGGCCTCGACCACCTCCGGCATTGAGCTGGGTGCGATGCTGTACAGGCCGAAGTTGTCGATGCCCCAGTACCAGCTGTAGGTGCCGCTCTTGGCCAGCCGGAACCGGACCGTGTTTTCGCCGTCTGCCTCGGGCAGGCGGAACAACTCGTACCGCTTCGACTCAGTCTGGTTGTCGTTGATCCGGCCGCTGATATACGGGGCCAGTACCTCGGAAATCTCCGCGCCGATGTAGGCACCGTAGTAGCCGCCGACCTCCTCGAACGTATCCGGGTCGTAGCCCACGGCGATATCCGCGTGTTCCTGCTCCAGCGTGGTGACGGCATCGACGTTGCCTTCGTCGTCCCGGACGATGTCGGCCTGGTCCAGCATGTAAACGATCGGCAGCCATGTTTCGCCCTCGTCGATGGAGTATTCAACCGAGCCGGAGCTGTCCTGGTTTTGTGCGTAGTGGCTGTAAAAACCGAGGTGCACGTCCTTGTGATTGCTCAAGTCAAAATCCTTCGTGTACACAAACGTGAGAAAGTGGCCGTTGCGAGAGGCGGAGTCGGCGACGAGCGCATTGCCGGTGAGCACCTGGCGCGTGCCGTTCACGAAAATCGGCGGTGCCGGCTGAGTTGCCTTTTGCGCGGCACTTCCGCTGTTGCTCCAGCGGGTCATGGCAACGTTCACCCAGCCCTCGTAATAGGCCGAGGTGAAATCGTCCGGCTCGAGTTCCGCGTTAATTTCCTGCGAGAGATTGACGCCCTCCCAGCCGTCCGGCATTTCGAATTCCTCGACACTGTCGAAGTTTTCAAAATAGATCGCCTCCGGCAACTCGAGTTCCACGTAGGCGGCGACATCGATTTCCACCGAGACCGATTCGCTGGTCGCCGGGTCGCCGTCATCAGTGAATTCCAGCATGAACCGGTGATTGGATCCGGCCGCAAACAGTCCCTCGCCGGTGAAGGTGATGGTGTTGAACCCTTCGTCGCCGGCGGTGACCGTGGCGTCCACCGCCTTGCCGTCGAGAGTGAGCTTGACGCTGTCCGACTTGAGCGACGTGGTGCCGTTTCGAATCGTGGCGGTGAAGATGATCGCGGGATCAGCGTTTTTGTCGCCGTCCTGCGGAGAGATGGAGACCACCTTGGGTGTTTCCGGTGCCGGCTTTTGCACCTTGAATTCCGTGTCCGCCAGCAAGGTGTAGCCGTTGTTTTCAAAAAACACCGCCCGGTAATCGCCCTCATCCGTCATCCCGCCGTTAAAAGTGACCGTGCCAAACTCCACTCCCTCATTGCCGTCTTTGGTGCCGTCGACATAAAACCAAGCCAGACTACCGACGTTGCCCGGCACCATCCCCACTTTGTACAGGCCGACCCAGTCCTTCTCGTTGCCGGGGCCGACCAGAAAGTCGACCACGATCGGCTCACCGGGCGTGTAGACTGCCTTGTCAGTTTTGACGGTTGGCCCCACGTCGCCCACGGTGAAAACCACCTTGGCCAACAGCGTATAACCGTTGTCCTCGAAAAACCGCGCCTCGTAGATGCCCTCGTCCGTCATGCCGTCGGCAAACGTCAACTCGCCCTCGGCGAGTCCCTCGGTGCCGGTTTCGGTTCCGTCCACGTAGGCCCACGCCAATGAGCTGTCTTCGCCGGCAACCATTTCCTGTTTGTACAGGCCGACCCAATCCTTCGGGTTGCCCGGGCCGTCACTGAACGTGACGATGATTTCTTCTTCGGCCGCGTAGTTGCTGAAGTCGGTGCTGACCTCCTGCCCAAGCAGGGGCAATGAGAGCGATAGCAGGGCGGCAAACAGTGGGATTATCTTCGAGTTTGTTTTGCGTTTCATTGTAGCAGGAACTTTTCGAGTACACCGGTTTGTGTTTAGGAGCGGAGATTGTTGTGATGCGGCCGGAAAACAAAAATAGCCTATTCTGGCCGCAGAAAAAGAGTCGGGATCATTGTTACCCGGTGAATCGACGTCCAAGCATGTCCAAGCTGTCGCCGCTTGTCCAAGCGGATTACCCGCTTGGCTTTGGGGAACCGGACGAGTATGAACGTCCAAGCATGTCCAAGCAAGCGACGTCCGACTGGGTTGAAACCGGCCAAGCCGCGGAAGATCAGCGGCTGGAGCCGGTCTACTGGCGGACGCGTGTGTTCCGGAACAGTTACGTCCGGGCGGGCAAACTTCACCGGGTGCGTGGCTGGTCGGCCAAGATTCAGCATCAGGGTGTGCGCCGGACGATCTCGCTCGGTGCGGTCGACCAGGAGGTCGCGGCCGAGAAGGCGGCGGCGATCTTTGCACAGATTCAGCAAAGCGGCTGGGCATCGCTTGGCCAAGCGGCGAGGCCGGCTGTGCCGGTCGTGGCCACCGGGCTGGAATCGGACGATCCCCGTGAGTCGGCGGACTACTGGCGGTTACGTCTGGTTGAGCGAAAGTACCCGGCCAACCGCCTGGCCAAGCCGGAGTTTTCCTGCCGCATCGAGCACGACGGTGCCGGCTGCTATTTCCCGCTCGGCACGCTCAACGAGGTGCAGGCGGCGGAGCAGGCGCTGGAGGTTTACCGGTGTGTCGTCGGCGAGGGCTGGGAGGCGGCGGCCCGGTTCAGGCGGGAGTTGACGCTGGCATTGATCTGGGCCGGCAGCCCGTTTTGCTGCACGTACCTGACGATTCACAGCCTGTCGGTAAAAACGAAAAGGATGGCCAATCGACCAAAAACGGATACCGGTAAATTGAATGTGTATGTGGTTGATCCGGATCCGACCGTGGCTGCGAGCATCCAAAAACTGGTCAATCAGGCGGAGCCGTATTGCTGCCGGGAAACCTTCGCAGACATCGACTCGCTGGGGTCGGTTGGCCGGGAGGACGAGCCCGGGCTCCTGTTGGTGAACCGCGGCATGCCCGGGTTTTCCGGGGAGGAGCTGGACAATGTTTTTAAGCGGAAGTTTCCGGACTGCCCGGTGGTGCCGTTTGCCACTTTTGAGGATAGCGAGCAATTGTTTGATTCCACGGCAGGCAGCCTAAACGGCTACTTTTTGAATCGGACACCGACGGGGGAGCTGTTTCACCTGTTGGAGGATGAATCGGTGGCGGATGCCAATGGACTGCCACGGCTCAATCCGGCGACCATCGACCGGCTGGTGCGGCGATACTTCAAGAACCAGATCGACACCCTGGCGACGGATCGCGTGGAGGAGACGTTCCCGCACCTGACGCCACGGGAGCACGAGGTGATGACTCACCTCAGTCGCGGGGCCTTGGACAAGGAAATCGCCGATCTCCTGAGCATCAGCATCTGGACGGTGCATAATCACCTCAAGAATATTTACGAAAAACTGGGCGTGCAGAATCGCACAGAGGCGGTCATGGAGTATCTGCAAAAGTAGTGTGATGACTCAGGCTCCCCAAAATTGGTTATACAGCCGGGACGTCCCGCTTGGCACACTTGACTGACCAAGCGACCCGCTCGTTTTTGATACCCGCAGTCCATGACCGTTGCACCCGAACAATTTGATCCTGCCGCCGCCGCCGGGGCCTGTCCGGAGTGGCGCAGTCTGCCGGGTGAATTTTTTACCTCGGACGAAATCTACCGGGCCGATACCGACCGGGTCTGGCGGCGGGGCTGGCTCTTTGCCGGGCATGACTGCGAGCTCCCCAGAGCCGGCGATTACTTCACCTTTAACGTGGGCACCGACCCGCTGATCGTCATCCGGGGGGAGGACGGTGTCGTGCGGGCGTTTCACAACGTCTGCCGCCATCGCGGCACGCTGCTCTGTCGAGAGTCGAGCGGCTCGGCCCGGCAACTCGTCTGCCCGTACCACCAGTGGGTCTACGGCAAGGACGGCAAACTGTTGTCCTGCCGCGGAATGCACGAGGAGCTGGACAGCGACTCGCTTGGCCTGGTGCCGGTGGCGACGGAGAATTTGTGCGGCTTCATTTTCGTAAACCTCGATGATCGCCCGGTCGATTTTGGCCCGGCCCGCAAGCAAGTGGAGCCAATGCTCAAGCCGCAGGGCGTCGATCGCGCGAAGGTCGCCAGGGCGGTCAATTATACCGTGCGCGCCAACTGGAAATTAGTCTGGGAAAACAACCGCGAGTGTTACCACTGCAACCTCAACCACCCGCAGTACATCAAGGCCAACTACGATCATTTCAACACCGACGACACCTCGCCGGAGATGACGGCTCGCATCGATGAAAAATCCCGGAAGAGCGAGGAGGCGTGGGGGCGGCAGGGGTTGGCCATCACTCATCAGGCCAGCGGCATGGCGCCGTTTCCGAGCTCCGGCGAGCACGGCTGGTTTTCCATCAACCGCACGCTGTTGTCCGACGGCTACGTCAGCGAGACGATGGACGGCAAACAGGTGGCCCCGTTGATGGGTGACTACACCGACAACTCCGTCGGCACACTGCGACTGCGCACCGTGCCCAACATGTGGTGTCACGCCAGTTGTGACCATGTGGTCAGCACACGTCTGCTGCCGATCGACAAGGCGACGACCGAGGTGCGGGTGATCTGGTTGGTCGATGAAAAAGCGGAGGAAGGCAGCGACTACGATCTCGAGAAGCTGATGCCGTTCTGGCAACGCACCTCCGAGCAGGATTGGGAACTTTGCGAGGC
>WTHH01000102.1 GCA_011523195.1 Verrucomicrobiales bacterium | reverse complement strand
GTGACACGCCGGGCGAACGCATCGCTTGGGCGTTTCATGCGGCGACCGCGCGACAGCCGGAGCCGACCGAATTGGCGTTGCTGACGGCCGGTTATGAACGCCGTCTGGCCCGGTTTCGCGCCCAGCCCAAGGCGGCGGAACAACTGCTTGGCCAGGGGGAAAGCCCCTCGGATGGTGCGCTTGGCCAAGCGAAGCTGGCTGCGATGGCCACCGTGGCCAACGTCCTTTTGAATCTAGACGAACTGATCAACAAGTAATGTCCCAGACAATTCATCCCGCCGACTGGCAACAGCAGGACGCCCTTAACCGGCGGACGTTTTTACAGACTTCAGCCAATGGGCTGGGTGCCATGGCACTGGGCTGTCTGCTTGGTCAGGGCTGGGCCAAGGCTGCGCCGCTTGGCCAAGCGCACTTCGCTCCCAAGGCCAAGCGCGTGATCTACCTGTTCCAGTCCGGCGGCCCCTCGCAGGTGGATCTTTTTGATCCAAAACCGCAACTCGAGAAGCATCGCGGTCAGGAACTGCCGGACTCGATTCGCGGCAGGCAACGGCTGACGGGTATGACGTCCAATCAAAAAACGCTTCCGGTGGCCCCCACGAAATACCGTTTTACCGCATATGGCCAAAGCGGCCTGGAGTTGAGCGAGATGCTACCTAACCTCGGCCGTGTGGCGGACGAGTTTTGTGTGGTGCGCTCGATACATTCCGAGGCGATCAACCACGATCCGGCGATCACGTTTTTGCAGACTGGCTTTCAACTCTCAGGCCGGCCGAGCATCGGCTCGTGGGTTTCGTACGGTCTCGGTGCGATGAACCGTGACCTGCCGACGTACATCGTCATGACGTCCCGGGGCGGCTCCGGCGATGCCCAACCGTTGTACAGCCGTTTGTGGTCGTCCGGTTTTCTGCCCACCCAGCATTCAGGGGTGAAGTTTCGCAACAGCGGCGATCCGGTCTATTACCTCTCCAACCCGGACGGCATCGACCGCGACATGCGGCGGGACATGCTTGACGACCTTGGGGCGTTGAACCGGCGGCGGTTCGACTCGCTGGGCGACCCGGAAATCCAGGGGCGCATTGCCCAGTACGAGATGGCGTTCCGGATGCAGTCGAGCGTGCCGGAGTTGACCGATGTCTCCGGTGAACCGGAACATGTCCTCAAGCTATACGGACCGGACGTGAAAAAGGCGGGTTCGTTTGCTGCGAACTGCCTGTTGGCCCGGCGGTTGGCTGAGCGCGATGTGCGGTTTATACAATTGTTTCACATGGGCTGGGATCATCACTCCAACCTCGCGCGCGACATGCCCCGGCAATGCCGCGATACCGATCACCCGACGGCCGGCCTGATCACCGACCTGCGGCAACGAGGCCTGCTCGACGAGACGTTGATCGTCTGGGGAGGCGAGTTTGGTCGAACAATCTACGCGCAGTCCCCGGAGAAAAACGGCGGGCGCGATCATCATCCGCGTTGCTTCAGTTACATGCTCGCCGGGGGAGGAGTGAAATCCGGTCTGGTGCATGGTGAGACCGACGACTACAGCTACAACATCGTTCGGGACCCGGTGCATGTGCATGATCTGAACGCGACCATCCTGCACCAGTTGGGGATCGACCACGAACGATTGACGTTCAAGTTTCAGGGGCGCCAGTACCGATTGACCGACGTCCACGGACGGGTGGTCCGGGAGATTCTTGCCTAGTTTTTTGACTCCGGTTTGAGGAGGATGGCCTCGATTTTTTCCGGGATCTCCGGGTTGGTGAGGCCCTGTTTTTTTGTGATCAGGAACACGAAGTTGTTCGCGAGCGTTTCCTCCGGGTGCAGGATGTAGCTGGTGTTGTTTCCGATCTGCTCGAAAAATCCCTCCACTTCCCTTGGTTGAAACATGACCGGCTTATCGTCTCTCAAAATCGGCTTGGCCGTGTCGCGGTCGATGGCCATGAGTCGCATCTCCAGATAGCGAAAGAACGTGCCCCCGACCTTGGGGTCGTACTCGGGGATGCGCGAAAACAAAACCGGCGCGACCCAGTGTGGCATGTCGTTTTCCGTGACCCGGATGCAGTGCTCGACGACGGGGGCATCGGGGTTGCTGATGCGCCGGGGCATCAAGTCATCCGGCAGCGACACCACGCCGCAGGGGTGAAACCCAATGAGCGCGTAAAGTTCATCACGGAGTTGGGTGTTGTTGCGCGAGATGATGTGGAATAACTCGTGGTAAAAAAGCCGCTCCAACCCCTTCGAAGCCTGTCGTATTGACCGCTGCGGTAGAACGATGCTCACGCCTCGGGTGTAGGGCGCACCTCCTTCATCCTTGCCGGTGGTCTTAATGAGATAAATGTCGGAGGGGAAATGGCTGGAGTAGGGGGTGAGCTTGGGTGCTGCTGTCAGGATGATCTCCTTTAGTTTGGCCTTTTCGTCGTCGGTCCACTGGAGTGTCTGTTTTTGGATGAATTCGATGTACTGCTCCGTGGAGACCGGGCCGGCTTTTTGAATCTTGGCCGCGCGCTCGAACGGACTTAGCCCCTTGATGTAAGCATCGTGCTTGGCCAATCGGGATTTGCCCTGTTCTGGTGTTGCGAAGTGGACAGTACAGGTCTTGGCTAGACGAATCTGCGCAGCCATTTGCGCTTGGCCAAGCGCAACGACTGCAGCGATGACCACGATGCGGTGAATCATTAGCGGCCTAATCCACTGGCGCCTTGTAAATACACTGCCAACTGCCGCCATTGGAACCTAACTCGACCTGACTCAGTTTAAACCATTCTACATGCCCGTCGGTCATAAGGAAGTTGCCACCGGGCGGCTCGCCTTTTGGTCCCGTTGGATGGTTAGCTGTTGGAATGCTCTTTCCTCCGGAGTCAGTGTACCAGTTATTCATTTTCAGTTTGCCTCCACTAAAAGATCCAAAACCCTGAATCCTATCAACCAAAGTAGGGACTTGTGAAGGGCTACCCGGAAAAACAGCTTGGTTTATTTTTTTTCTCGAATGCCAACCTGCCACTCCTTTACTAGCTTTGCCTTCCAATCCATTTACGTTATATCCCCAAGAGTTAAGAAGGCGATGAGGCAACCAAAAATATCCGGTCAGAATGGGATATTGTGTGGCGCTATTTCTCCATAAATCTGCTTCTCTATGCCATTCGTCAGATGGACAAAAAATCACATGTCCTCGATCCTTCTTCCTTTTATTGGAGTCAAATTTTTGGGGCATAATGTATTTCTCCCAGAATTCAGCAACTTCTTTACTCACCCAACTTGTATGCTGTCCTCTGGTGTTGTCGGGAAAGTAGTCATCATTGTCGCCAGCGTACATAATTGTACCTATGCCCCATTGCTTCATATTACTAGCGCAATGGGTCTTGACAGCAGATTGTTTTGCCTTAGCCAATGCAGGAAGGAGCAGACCTGCAAGGATTGCAATAATCGCGATCACCACCAATAACTCGATCAGGGTGAATCCGGAGTGGGAGCGTGGAGTTTTCATTTTGTTTCTTTAGGTTAAAATCGGATGTATGACATGACCGTGCACATCGGTCAATCTACGGTCAATTCCGTCGTGGCGCACGGTGAGCTGCTCGTGGTCGATGCCCAGTTGGTGAAGGATCGTGGCGTGGATGTCGTGGCAGCTCGTCGGGTTGTTCCGGTCGGCCGGGCGGAAGCCCCATTGGTCGCTTTCGCCGTGAGTCACCCCGCCGCGGATGCCACCACCGGCGAGCCAGTTGGTGAACACGAACGGGTTGTGATCGCGGCCCTTGCTGCCCTGGGCGCACGGCATCCGGCCAAACTCAGTCGTCCAGAGGATCAGCGTGTCCTCGAGCATGCCGCGTTGTTTGAGGTCGAGCATTAACGCGGCGGCGCCACGGGCCATGCCTCGCGAGAGAGGGCCGTGGTCACGCTTTATGTCCTCATGTGAATCCCAATTGCGCCTCGGAAATCCGTTGTCGTTGCCGGACCAAATCTGGATGAACCGTACCCCGCGCTCGAGTAGTCGCCGGGCGACTAGGCACTTGCGGGAAAAGTAATCGATCTCCTCGATCTCGTTGATCTCCTTGGGCCAGGTCTGGACGTTGTGGTCGAGCCCGTAAAGGCGCTTTATGTGCGCCGGTTCGTGGGAGATGTCCAGCGCCTCGGGTGCGCTGAGTTGCATGCGTGCGGCGAGTTCGTACGACTTGATGCGGGCGTCCAGCCGGGAATCAGCCTCGCGACTGGCGGCGTGTTCGCGGTTGAACTTGGCCAGCAGAGACTGAGCCGCAGCCTCGCTTTTAGCTGTGACGAACGAACCCTTCGGTGGATGAAGATCCGCGATCGGGTTGGCCCGGCCGGGGAACAGTGTGGTGCCCTGGTGCAATGCCGGCAGAAAAGCGGAACTCCAGTTCTTCGGGCCGTTGGAGGCGTACCCTCGATGATCCGGTAGCACGACAAACGTCGGCAGGTTGTCGTTGAGGCTGCCCAGCCCGTAGCTCACCCACGCGCCCATGCCGGGAAAACCGGGCCGTTGAAATCCGGTGGCTTGCAGATAGGTCGCCTGGCTGTGCACGCCGGTTTTGCCAACCACGTTGTGAATGAACGCCATGTCGTCGACACACTCGCCCAGTTCCGAGACGATTGAGGTCAGCGGCTTGCCGCACTGGCCGTGTTGCGCCCATTCCCACGGCGACTTGAATGTCTTGCCCGGGGAGCTTTGGAACAGTTCGACTGTCTCGCCAGGGTCCCACTTTTCGCCGTGGCGCTTGATCAGTTCCGGCTTGAAATCAAACAGGTCGACATGACTCGCCGCGCCGCCCATGAACAACTGAATCACCCGTTTGGCCTTGGGCGCGTGGTGCAGGCCGATCGGTTGGCGTGTTGCCTCCGTGGCCGCAAGGACACCGTCGCGTCCGAGCATCCCGGCCAGCGCGATGCCGCCCAGCCCGCCGCCGGAGCGCCAGAGAAAATCACGTCGGCTGTGCGCTTGGCCAAGCGCTTGGTTTGATTGAGATGAGGCAGCGGATGACATTAGTCGACAAAGGAGAATTCGTTGAGGTTGAACAGCAGGCGGCAGG
The DNA here is from genome assembly GCA_011523195.1 of Verrucomicrobiales bacterium. GTDB lineage: Bacteria > Verrucomicrobiota > Verrucomicrobiia > Limisphaerales > UBA1096 > UBA1096. Next base: position 3,697 of record WTHH01000102.1, on the reverse strand, counting down.
CGTTGGCCAAGCCGTGTTGTTTTGCGTAGGCGGCGAGGTCGGCGGCCTCGTTGGTGTTGGGGGCACGGCCCACGGTGCGGAAAAATGCTTCAGTCACCGCGGACGTTGTATCCGGTTGGGATTGCTCGAGGTCGTTGGCGAAGTGCCGGGCCATCGAGACCATCAGCTTGTTGTTGAGCAGGGCGAGCGATTGCAGTGCGGTGATGGCTTCGTCACGCCGGGCCACCTGTTGCGAGGGGTCGGCGCAGTTGAGCGTGGTCATGAACGGCTGCTGCTGTGAGCGCACGAGGAAGCGGTAGACTGAGCGGCGGTGGATGCGGACATCCTCGGGGTCGTGCTTGTAATATACGTAGTGTGGCGAGTGCTGCGGATGCTCGAGCACGAAGTCCCGGAAACCGGGGCCGTACATTTGGAATTTCATCTTGCCGGACAAAACGAGCACGGAGTCGCGCAAGGCCTCGGCCTCAAGCTGGCGGCGGTTCATGCGCCAGAGGAATCGGTTTTGGCTGTCGATGTTCTCGTATGCCTCGATTGTTGCGGATGACTGCCGGTAGGTGGCGCTGGTGAGGATGAGCCGATGCAGTTGCTTGAGCGACTGGCCGTTGTCGCGAAACTCTGCCGCCAGCCAGTCGAGCAGTTGCGGGTGGGTTGGCCGGGCGCCCATCTCGCCGAAGTCGTTGGGCGTCGCCACGATGCCAGTGCCGAAATGGTACTGCCAGATGCGGTTGACGATGGAACGCCATGTGAGCGGGTTATCCGTTTTTGTGAGCCAGCGGGCGAGGGCGACGCGCCGGTCGCTCTCCGTGTGGTCGCCTGAGAGATCAAACGTGCCGTCGTCGCGTTTGGTCAAGCGCAGTGTGCCGGGGCCGACTTCGTCCCTCGGTTGGCTCATGTCGCCCCGGTGCAGCACGCGAATGGTGCGCGGCTTGCCGCCTTCATGGCCGGTTCCGCGAAAGGCACCGCCGCCGGTGTGAACCTTGCCGACGTAGACGCGTTGCGGCTTGGGCAGCGCCTTCATCGCGGCCTCGGATTTGGCCAGAGCGGCCTGTGCCCGGTTGCGTTTGTCGGCAATCTCGCCCTTGATGATGGAGTTGATCAAATCTGCGTGTGCCGCCTCGGTGTCGGCCAGGCGCTTGGCCAAGTCCGGGTCGGCGGTTTGGCCGATGTAGTGTCCATCGACGAGGTTGATTCGCTGCCAGCGGGGCGGTGCCTCGATGGAGTCGAGCGCGGTGACGGTTTTGCCCCTGGCCAGGTTGTTGCCGGAGGCATCGCGCACCTGCAGTTCAGCCACTGCGAGAATGAAGTCGTCTTTTCGCTCGACCAGCTTGGTGGCGGTCAGGCGAACGTAACGGCGCTTGGCTCCGTTGGACTTGAAATGTTGCGGGGCGATTCCCGGGTTGCGCTGGTCAACGCCGGTGCGGTCGGCGATGAGGACGGTGTCCTCGGCGAACTTGGCATCGTTCGATGCCTCGAGTTTGTAGCGAACGGGAAAACCGAATCCGTCGCCGATATTGTTGTAGCTATCGTGAGTGCCGACCAGCGTGACGCGCGCGATCTCCACAGGTTCGCCGAGGTCGACCTGCACCCATTTGGTGATATCCGGCTTGGCGACGATCTGGCTGTGGTAACCGGACTCGGGCCGTGGCTTGGTCGTGGATTGTTTGCGAAGTTCGCCGAGTTGTTTAGTGAGTTCCGTAAGCTTGGTGCCGCCCTTGGCCTGGATGTCGCCTTCAATCTGTTTTAGCGCGGCCTGATGTTCCGCGATTTGTTTTTTGAGCGCCGCCTGTTTTTTAGCCGTCACCGGGTCGGGGTGGTATTCGCGATCTGCTCGGTCGAGCGCGGCAAAGACGGCTTGCATGCGGTAATAGTCGGTCATGTTGACCGCGTCGAACTTGTGATCGTGGCAGCGGGCGCATTGCACGGTGGTGCTGATGAAGGTGTTCATCGTGTTCTTCACCATGTCGTCTCGGTCGATATTTCGGGCGATTCGGCCGTCGAGCTTGGTCTCCGGCACCTCGGCGTGCCCGATGAAATCCCACGGGCCGGCGGAGATGAATCCGAGCCCCTCGATGCCGTCCCGCGTGTTTGGAAACAACGCGTCTCCGGCGACCTGTTCCTGCACGAAGCGGCTGTACGGCTTGTCGCTGTTGAAGGCGCGGACAACGTAGTCGCGGTATGGCCAGGCGTTGGGGCGGGGCTTGTCCTTGTCGTAACCGTGAGTGTCGCCGTAGTGGACGACGTCCAGCCAGTGGCGTGCCCAGCGTTCGCCGTAGCGGGGAGAGGCGAGCAGTCGCTCGACCAGCTGTTCGTAGGCCAGAGGGTCGGGGTCGCCGACGAACTCGCGGACGTCATCCGGGGTCGGCGGTAGGCCAAGCAGGTCGTAGTACACACGGCGGATCAGCGTGCGGCGATCGGCCTCGGCGGAATGGGTCAGCTGCTTTTCGCGGAGCTTGGCCGCGATGAAGTGGTCGATCGGGTTGCGCGCCCAGTCACGGTCCGCTTGGCCAAGCGTAGGCGGTGCCTGTCGGTCGATCGGTTGGAGCGACCAGATGGCAAATCGATCCTCGGGGTAGGTCTTGGTTTCCTCCGCGGCAGAAACGGTCGCTTGGCCAAGCGAGAGTATGATTCCGACGAAGGAAACGGCACACAGGTATGTTCGCAAAAACAGCATTTGAATCAACCGGCTCATGCCCAAAGAGAGACAGGAGAAAGTTGAGCCAACCCGCCCGGAAAATCAAGTGTTACACGCTATGTCAGGATGGGTTTGACAAGGTTTCCGTGAACGTCCGTCAACCGGAAGTCACGCCCCTGAAAGCGGTACGTGAGTTGTTTGTGCGGGATGCCGAGCAGATGCAGCATCGTGGCGTGCAGGTCGTGCACGTGCACGACGTCCTTGACCGCATTATAGCCGAGGTCATCCGTCGCGCCGTGGGTGACGCCGCCCCGGATTCCAGCCCCGGCGAGCCACATGGAGAAGGCCTTAATGTGGTGGTCGCGCCCGTTGCCCTGCGCCATCGGGGTGCGCCCGAATTCGCCGCCGTAAACAATGAGCGTGTCGTCGAGCATGCCGCGTTGCCGGAGGTCTGTGACCAGCGCCGCAGTGGCTTTGTCGACTAGCCCGGCTGTGTGCTCGATGCCTTTTTTGATTCCGCCATGATGATCCCAGCCACGGTGGTAAAGCTGGATGAAACGCACGCCACGCTCAGCGAGTCGACGGGCAAGCAGGCAGTTGCCGGCGTAGCTGCCGTCGCTGCCCTTGGTGCCGTACATGTCGAGAATGTTCTGTGGCTCGTCGGAGATATTCATCAACTCCGGCACGCTCGCCTGCATGCGAAACGCCATCTCGTACTGGGCGATGCGAGTCTCGATCTCCGGGTCGCGAAACTGTTCGTTCGCCAGTTGGTTTAGGCCCTGCACGGTGTTGACGATGTCGCCCTGTTGCTCGCGGTTGACGCCGGCTGGATTGTTTACGTAGAGCACCGGGTCGCCCTGGCTGCGGAAGCGCACGCCCTGGAACCGGCTTGGCAAAAAACCGCTGTGCCACTGTCGCGCGGCGATCGGTTGCGACTGGCCGCCGCCGACCGAAGTCAATACGACGAAGCCAGGCAGGTCGTTGTTTTCGCTCCCGAGACCGTAGTTGATCCACGAGCCCATCGAGGGTCGGCCGGCGATGATCGAGCCGGTGTTCATGAACGTG
>WTHH01000451.1 GCA_011523195.1 Verrucomicrobiales bacterium | reverse complement strand
GTCATCGACTATCCACCGCGCAAACCCGATGGCGCCCTCGATCGTCAACCCGTGGTCGTCGATGCGCTTCCGCAGATTCTTCAACGAACCACCGTTGTTCTTGTATTCGTTGAGTTTACCGAGCCACGGCTCGATTCCGGTGTAACCGGCCTTGGCTGCGATATCGATCTCCTCGGTGATCGGCAGATTTTGTCCGCGAATCGTGCTCGTGTTTAGGCAGTACTGGAATGGATCGCTGCCATCCTTTTTTGTAGACTTGGCCTTGGTGCTAGCACAACCGGCCAACAACCCCACTGCAGCTACTCCGGAAGTTTTCATGAGATCACGGCGATTGATTGAATGAGTGTTGAGTTTTGTCATGTTGTTTGTGGAAATTATTTTCGGACCAGGTGCGGCGCCTTGTCGTCGCCGTTGGTTAGACGGTTCAGCGTGTAGCAAATCAATGGATTGACCACGGCACTGCCGTCCTCGGCCTCCACGCCTTTCAAATCGAGTTGGTAAATGTAGCCGGGGTTCATCTTGTCGAGGTAAACCATCATTGTTTTTTCGTCCCCAAGGCGTTTTGAGCCGGCGACCTTGATCGCTTCCGTGCCGTTCTGCGGCGAACCGTAGCCCTGCCGGTACTCATAATAGTAACGCTTAAATTTGAACTGGTCGGGCACATGGGTGGATTTCGCCAGGCGTTTGGTGAACGTGATTTGAAATCCGCCCGGGATCAGTTTCATGGATTGGACATCCATCGGGGTCTTGCCGTTCCAGCGGATGCGCTGCACGCCCTCTCCCCCGACCCACGATAGGTGAGTCTGCCCCACCCAAAGGCTACCGTCTGAGCCGAACACAAACCGATGACTGCCGCGGGTCAACCCGGCGTCGTCGTAAAACGGCACGCACGCGCCCTGCAGTTCACCCGCCACCTCGTCGAGCATCACCCGGACGATTCGCGAACGATTCATCTCGCCGACGAGCAACTGTCCGGCGAACGGGCCGAACCTGCCCTTGGTCGAGTCCGGCAGCGGTTGAGTCGGACTGTTCGCCATGAACCCCTGCGGAAACAAAACCGCAGCCCGGGTGCGCTTGGCATCAAATTCCCCCGCGGCGACTTTCAGTGGATTGCGCCCTTTTTTCCAGTCACTAGACCACGTGAGGCTGGCCGGGTGACCGTAAAAACGCCCCTGCTGCACATGAAACAACTTGCTCGTCCCCAGCCAGTCGCCCTGATTGTCCGTCACAAACAGCCTGTCCTGCAAATCGACCCCAAGGCCGTTCGGGGAACGAAATCCCGGTGCGAACGGGGTCATTTTTCCATCCGGCGAAATCTTCAACACCCAGCCGCGGTACGGCGTGGCCGCGTACATCCGCCCGGCCGGCCCCTTGTAGCTTTTGGATCTGAACCCTTCGCGATCCAGTCCGTAGTGACGGAATTCACCGCGCAATTCCGGGCGAATACTCGCCCCATTCGACGCGAGGTTCAGACCGACATAAAAATTCCCCTTCGCATCGCGTGCCGGGCCAAAGGCGAACTCGTGATAATTTCCGGTCATCCCGAAGCCGTCGTGAATCGTTTGATAGCGATCCGCCACGCCGTCGCCGTTTTCATCAATGATGCGAGTCAACTCCGGTCGCTGCATCACGACCACCTCTCGGTCACTGATCGCGCGGATACCCAGCGGCTCCTGCAACCCATCCGCAAATAACTTCCACTCACCGGTTTTCGGTTGGTACGTGTAGACCTCGCCCCGGTGAAAACAGGCAACCAGCCGGCCATCCGGCATGGTATCCAGTCCACCCACCTGCGCATCGAGCCCATTCGGCATGGCAATGTTTTCAATCGAGTAATAGTCACCGATCCCCGCCGCCCGGAGCCCAACAACAAACACCAACCCAACGACTGTCAGAAAAGTTTTTAACACGCTCATCATCTTCATTTGATCAACCCGATGGATACCGTGAATGAGGCCGACTCACCCGCTGTTAACACCAACAGACCGTCTTTCAATTTGCCTGCGCTGTGTTCAAATGCCACTCGGCCGGTCGGCCCGACCGGCAGCACGACCGGTTTTGTGTTGTTCGGGATCCGAAACGACCGCTGTATCCCAATCACCGAATGGAGTGGCGTAATCAACTCGTAAACGTCCACCCCGTTCACTCGGTAGTGAAACTCCGGCTGCCCATCGACTTTCCGGTAGCCCAAAAACTTCGGTTCGGCTTCGCTGTCACCAATCTTAATCGAACCGGGCACATCCGATTCCCAATACTTCGTGCCGAGCACCTTGGCCAAGCCGTGACCGTTACCACGCCAAACCGGCCACGGATCGACAAACCCACCGTACCACGCATAGCGCAGGCGGCACTGACCGGCGTCCCAGCAGTAATTCTGCCCGTGTTTCAACGCCACGGCGATCGCAGCCGGCGAGGCTTCCGGCATGAAGATCCGATACATCAACGGCCGTTTTTCACCCCACGCATGAAACTGTCTCGCCTCTGTTTTTCCCTGCCGCGCCGCTTCCGGCACGTTCCCGTCCTTCTCCAGAGGCGGCATAGGCACACCGACGTACATCGCCCCGTACATCAGCAACCCATGCCCGGGGAATGTGCAGACGTACGGATAAACGCCGGGCAATTTCGGCGTGATGAACCTCAGTACGTGACTCGAATCCGGCTTCAGCACCGGCGTGGAAAACAGGACTGTGTCCAGATCGGGCACCCAGTTTTTGGCATCCCCCTCCGTGCCAAGCGCCAGCGCCGCGTTGGCCACGGCCTCGCGCTGCCCGGGCTTGGTCAGGACGAGGTTGTGCGCCATGTCGTCGTTATTCACCAGCTTGAGTTCCACCTTCGAGGCAGGCTTGGCCTCGAACCGGACGACGTCGTACTGCAACCCAGCATTGGCGTTGATTGTTACCTGGAGCGGTGCTGCCTGGCCAAGCGCGGATGAAACGGCAAAGCACAATAGGCCAAGCGCAACGCACATTCGTTGAATAAAAGTATGCTTCAAAACTGGAATCCCAATCGGTGGCAACGAAAGATAGCCAAGCCCCCGCAGATGTCGATTCCGTTTCACGCTTGGCCAAGCGGCATAAGGTTGCCGCTTTCATCAAACGCCATCGGTTCCGCTTGGCCAAGCGCCTCGAGCGATGCGTGCCCTGTCACCTCGTCTTCCAGCGCGGACGACACCTCGAGTTGGCCAAGCGAAAGAGTGTCACGAATGCGAACGATCCGCGCCTTGGCCGGTTCGGGATCCGGGAGCGAAGCCAGCATCGCCCGGATGGCCTCGGCGTCAGCCTCAAAGTCCATTGGCAACTTGGCGCACTGCACCGACCGCGCGGTGATCACGTTCGTCCGCAACGCCTCGGCATCCACTTCCGCGATCAACCGGCTGGTGGTCGCCTCGGCCATGCCAATCCCGATGGCGTTGCCGTGCGTTTCCGGGGTCAGGCCCCTCACGAAAATCCGCCAGATGAACGGCTTGTCCTGCGATTGACCGGGCGTGAGGTGAAATCCATGCACGCCGCGACCGATCACGTTGGTGTCCATGCCGGTGCCGCTGATGTTTTTCCCGATTTGATCAACGATCAGCAGGTCGATCTCATCAAACGGCAGCACCGGCATCAACCGCTGAGCCTCCGCACACAACTCCGGCTCCCGGGTGGAGATGGACTCAGCCGGGACAACCTCGAGCCGCGCAGTGCTGTGCGTCGCGTTTTCAATCAAGGCCAGTCCGCCGAGAACCGGGGCTCTGTCAAAAATCACTCTGGCCAGATCCTCCAACGACTCCTCGTAGCCCAGTGTCAACGCGCCTGCGTGATACGCCGATGCCCCCGCGTGCTTACCAAGGCCGACCACCAGCATCTTGGTCAGGCCACTGCCCATCAACCCGTTGAAATCGGTGTGCGGCTTCACACGGTTGATCACAAATACACCGTCCGCAGCGATCGCCTCGCGGCTCCAGAGAACCTCGCGGCCTGCTGCCGACACGCCCAGCGGCGCGACCTCCATCGATGGCCGGATCGACACCCCCATCGACTCCTCCGTCAGCCCGTATCCGGCCAACAACTCCATTTGCCCCTCCGGCGTAGCGCCACCGTGGCTACCCATTGCGGGGATGATGAAGGGCTTCATACCGGTTTTTTTCAATTCGGCGATGACCAAAGAGACAATCTCGGAAAGGTTGGAGATGCCGCGGCTCCCCACTCCCACAGCCACGCTCATGCCCGGCTTGAGCCGGGGTTTTATCAATTCAAAACCACTCGACACGGCAGATTTAAAATCCACCAGCGGCGTGAATTCAAACCTCTGCTGCACCGCCAGCATGGTTGGAAAATCGTGGCTCATTAACTGCCGCCATCCAACGAAAGCGCTTGGCCAAGCGCGAGCTTTTTCTTGCCCCGTCCGCTTGGCCAAGCGAAGCTGCGCGCACCTCAGGATCACTCAAAAAATGAATATCAAAAAAATCGACAGACGCCATTTTCTTGCCACTGCAGCCACTGCCGGAGCCGGCCTAGCCACCGCCACCGCACGCGACTGGAGCGGCAATAAACCGACCCGCTATCCGGATCCCAACCTCATTTCGCTGGATCCACGGTTCGACAAGTACAAGCTCGGCAACACACCCCTCCAACGCCTTTACACCAACCCCAATACGCTTTGGACCGAGGGCTGCGCTTGGAATGGCGTCGGCCGCTACCTTGTTTTCAGCGACATTCCGAACGACCTACAGATGCGCTGGATCGAGGACGACAACCGGGTGACTCAATTCCGCAAGCCCAGCGGCAACAGCAACGGCAACACGTTCGACTATCAGGGCCGCCAAATTTCCTGCCAGCACGGCAACCGCCGGGTGGTTCGATACGAATACGACGGAACCGAAACCATCCTCGCATCGAGCTTCGACGGTAAACCGTTCAACGCACCAAACGACGCAGTAGTGCACAAGGGCGATGGCTCGATCTGGTTCACCGATCCCGGCTACGGCAGCATGTGGCATTACGAGGGTAACAAGGGGCCGCTCCACCTCAAGGAAGCCATCTACCGCATCGATGCCAAAACCAGCGCGATCACCAAGGTGGCCGATGACATCTTCAAACCCAACGGCCTCTGCTTCGCGCCCGACCTGAGCAAGCTCTACGTCTCCGACACCGGTGACGGAAAGAACATCAAGGCGTGGGATGTCGATGGCGAAAAGCTGAAAAAAGGACGCGAGTTCGCCTCGATGAAACTGGACGGCTTCGACAAGCCCGGCAATGCGGACGGCATCCGTGCCGATGTCGACGGTAACATCTGGGCCAGTGCTGGATGGGTCGGGGACGGCTACGATGGTGTGCATGTGTTCGCGCCGAACGGCGACCGCATCGGCAAGATTCTCCTTCCGGAAATCTGCTCCAACGTCTGCTTCGGTGGCCGCAAGCGCAACCGCCTGTTCATGACAGCCAGCCAGAGCCTCTACGCCGTTTACACCGACGCCATTGGCGCCCACATGACGTAACCAAGGTGAGGGCTACCGTGACAGCTGTCCTTCCTGTTGCCAGCTTGGCCAAGCGGAGAAAAATCGCGTAATCTTCACTTTTCGCTTTCCACGCGGCGATTGCGGGGCATGATTCCCGCGCTTATGGAAGAGACACTCGTCTTGTTAAAACCTGACTGTCTTGAAAGCCGCAATTGCGGCGAGGTATTGAAGCGCTTCGAGGAAGCTGGCTTCGACGTGTTCGGCGTGAAGATGATGGGCCTGTCGGACGAGATCCTGCGCGAGCATTACGCTCATCTGGCCGACAAGCCGTTTTTCCCTGAAATTCAGGGATTCATGCAGTCTTCGCCCGTGGTGGCACTTGCCATGCGTGGCGAGGATGCCATCACGCGGGTGCGCGACATGGTCGGCCCGACCGACTCCACCGTCGCCGAGAAAGGCACCATTCGTGGTGACTTCGGGCAGGACAAAATGAAAAACGTGGTGCACGCCTCTGACTCGGTCGAAAACGGCCAGGCGGAACTCAAGCGCTTCTTCGCCGAAGGCGAACTGCACGGCTAAGGCCAGTCAGAAAAAATCGAAATCAACCCCGGGCCAACTTGTTTGGCCCGGTTTTTTTGCGCTTTGCAAAGCGCTTTGCCTGATCAACGCACCTTGGTTTCGCCCAACTCGAGAATGCGCCGAAACTCGGCCTCGGTGATCGGCATCACCGACAGGCGGGACTGCTTGATCAGCGCGATGTCTACGAGTGACTTATCGACCTTGATCTGTGCCAGGCTCACCGGCTTTTTCATCGGCTTAGCCGCGGCGAGATCAACCACCGACCAGTCGCCCTCTTTTGCCGTCGGGTCGGGGTAATGCTCCCGAGTCACCTTGGCCACGCCAACAATCTCCTTATCGCTCACGCTGTGGTAGAAAAAAACAAGGTCGCCCTTCTTCATCGCCCGGAGGTTGTTCCGAGCCTGATAGTTTCGCACACCGTCCCAGTACGTCTCGCCTTCCTTCACGAAGTCGTCCCACGAGTAGGCTTCCGGTTCCTGTTTGACCAACCAATAGCTGCGCGCCATGCGTGGCATCCTGCGAGCGACGCCCCGCCCGAAGCAAGCGCCAAAACAGCCGAAGCCAAGCGCCCTTGCCGCACCACCCCTCCCTGTGGCTAAATCGCGCGCATGGAACTGGATGAGCGACTGCAACAGATTCGCGACAGGATTCGTGCCGCCTGCGAGGCGGCCGAACGCGACCCTGCGGAGGTGATGCTGTTGCCGGTTTCAAAAAACCACACAGCCGATGCCGTTCGCGAGTTGACCTATCACGGCTGCCGGGTGTTCGGGGAAAACCGGGTGCAGGAAGCCAAGCTAAAAATCTCAGCCTGCCCCGGCAATCTCGAGTGGCATCTCATCGGTCATCTACAGTCGAATAAATGTCGGGATGCCGTCCGTTTTTTCAGCATGATCCACAGCGTCGACCGCATGTCGATCGCCGAGGAAATCAACAAACACGCGCACAACGCGGCGAAAGACATGCCGGTTTTGCTTGAGGTAAACGTCGCCGGCGAGGCCAGCAAACATGGGTTCGCTCCGGGCGAGGTACTCGAGCACCTCAACGCCATCAACGATCTGCCGAGACTGGAAATTCACGGCCTGATGACCCTCGCACCCTGGTCGCCCGAGCCGGAAAACGTGCGCGGCGTGTTCCAGCGCCTCCGGGAAATCAAAGAGGATTGCGAGCAAATCCTCGGCGCGCCGCTGCCGCACCTGAGCATGGGCATGAGTGGCGACTTCGAGGTGGCCATCGCGGAGGGCGCCACCATCATCCGGGTTGGCACCGCCATCTTTGGCCCCCGCCCACGACCGCAGAAAGAAAAGTGAACAGGCTGGGGCATCTCGACATTCGCTCCGGGCTAGACTAGTTTATCTCCGATGTCGCTGGAAACCGCGCCACTCACCATCGCAGATCGCACGTTTGACTCCCGGCTGCTTCTCGGTACCGGGAAATTTTCATCGAACAAAGCGATGCGCAATGCCCTCTCAGCCAGCGGCACACAGGTCGTGACCGTAGCCCTGCGACGTGCGGTTCTCTCCGGAAATAACGATCCCTACGCCAACATTCTGGAATTCATCGACCCCGAAAAGTATCTCATCCTGCCGAACACAAGTGGCGCGATGAACGCCGACGAAGCCGTGCGGTTGGCCAAACTCGCCGCTGCCGCCGGACTCCCAAAGTGGGTCAAACTCGAGATTCATCCGGACCCGCGCTACCTGTTGCCGGATCCGGTTGAGACTTTCGATGCCGCCAAGACCCTTGTTGCCGAGGGCTTCACCGTATTGCCGTACATCAACGCTGACCCGGTGCTGGCCAAGCGGCTGCAGGACATCGGCACGGCCACGGTCATGCCTCTCGGCGCTCCCATTGGATCCAATCGGGGCATCGAGACTCGCGATCAAATTCGCATCATCATCGAGCAGGCCACCGTCCCGGTCGTGGTCGACGCTGGCATCGGCTCACCCAGCCACGCCGCCGAGGCAATGGAATTGGGCGCCGACGCCGTGCTAGTGAATACCGCCATCGCCATCGCCGATGACCCATCTCGCATGGGACTTGCTTTCAAAGCCGCAGTCGAGGCCGGACGCGCTGCCTACGAAATTGGCCTTGGCCGGCAATTGGGCACGGCCAGCGCAACCAGCCCACTCACCGGCTTTCTCGAAAACGAACCGGTGTATCAGGCAGATGGCTGATACAAAAAAATTAACCCGGCAACGCGCCCGACGCATTCTAACGGCGGCCGCCAGGCACACCGTGCTGGTGACAGGCGACGCGATGCTCGACCAATTCATCTGGGGCAACGTCGATCGCATATCACCCGAGGCCCCGGTGCCGGTGGTCCAGTTCAAGCGGGAAAGTTTCATGGCGGGCGGCGCGGCAAACGTCGCCCGCAACCTCACCGCGCTTGGCTGCGGCGCCCGGATGCACAGTGTCATCGGCCGGGATGATGCCGCAAAAAAACTGCGTACACTGCTCAAGGCAGACGAGGTGGATTGCCAGCCATTGATCACTGACGCCGACCGGCAGACCAGCTGCAAAACAAGAATCATCGCCCAGCGACAGCAAGTGGTCCGGGTCGATCGCGAGACGCGCACCGACATTATGCCGCGCTTGGCCAAGCGCTTGGCCAAGTCGATCGATACCGGATTGGCCAAGTCAAACGCTATCGTTATCGGCGACTACGGCAAGGGCGTCATCACCCAGGAATACCTCGATGAACTCAAGGCGCTTGGCCAACGGCACGGCGTCTGGCTC
>WTHH01000072.1 GCA_011523195.1 Verrucomicrobiales bacterium | reverse complement strand
GAAACGGAGAAGCCTCGTATGACCCGCATTCTGCCGCGCGGCAACTGGCTGGACGACTCCGGCGAAGAGGTGCTTCCCGCCGTGCCGGCGTTTTTGCCAAAGACCAAGTTGCGCGAGGACGACGCGAGGGCGAACCGACTGGACCTAGCTAGGTGGATCATGGACGCCGATAACCCGCTGACATCACGCGCTTACGTCAACCGGATGTGGAAGCTGTTCTTCGGCACCGGCTTGTCGTCGCGGCTCGATGACCTCGGGGGGCAGGGCGAGCCGCCGACGCACCCCGAGTTGCTCGACTGGTTGGCGACGGAGTTTGTCCAGAACGACTGGGACATGAAACACATCGTGCGGCTGCTCGTGACGTCCGGCGCGTACCGGCAGGCGTCCGTTTCTAACGAAAAACTGGACGAGGTCGATGCCGGCAACAGGTTGTACTCACGCCAAAGTCGGTATCGCGTCGACGCCGAGATGGTGCGCGACGCGGCCCTGCGGATCAGCGGCCTGATGGTTGAGCAAAATGGTGGTTCGAGCGCCAAGCCGTACCAGCCGGCTGGCTACTGGAAACACCTAAACTTCCCCAAGCGCAAGTGGAGTCACGACAACGGCGTGAACCAGTATCGGCGTGGCCTGTACACGTTTTGGTGCCGAACATTCCTGCATCCGAGCATGCTGGCGTTCGACGCGCCCAGTCGCGAGGAATGTTCCGCCGAGCGGGCACGATCGAATACTCCTCAGCAGGCGCTGGTGCTACTGAATGACCCGACCTTCGTCGAGGCGGCCCGGGTGTTTGCGGAGCGGATTTTGCAAAACGGCGGCAACACCGACGAGGCCCGGTTGGACTGGGCGTTCGACCGGGCGCTTTCGCGCGAGCCGTCGGCCGAGGAAAGATCAATCCTGCTTGACTTGGCCAAGTCTCAACTGGGTCAATATAACGCCGACGCCGAGGCGGCCAAGCAGGCAGCCACAGCCGGGCAATGGCCCGCGGCTGATGTGCTGAAACCGGAAGCAGTCGCCGCTTGGTCCGCCGTCGCCCGTGCCATCATGAATTTGTACGAGACCACCTCACGCTTTTGATTTTTAAAATGAATACACAACAACACTTCACCAACCAACTGAACCGCCGCTCGTTCCTGAACGGGGTCTCCGTCGGGATCGGCTCGCTGGCGCTGACCTCGATGCTTGGTCCACGTGGCTTGGCCAAGGAGGCCTCGCCGCTGGCATCCGGCGGTGCGGTCAATCCACTGCACTTCGCGCCCAAGGCCAAGCGAGTGATCCATCTCTGCATGGCGGGCGGGCCGTCGCATCTCGAGACGCTCGACTACAAGCCGAAGCTGGCCGAGATGAACGGCAAGGGGATGCCGAAGTCGATCACCGACGGCCAGCCGATCGCGCAATTGCAGGGAAACAAGGCGCTGAAGTGCCTTGGGCCACAGCACGGCTTTGAGAAGTACGGCAAATCCGGCCAATCGATCTCCAAGGCGCTTCCGCACATAGGCAGCATTGCCGATGATATCTGCATCGTCCGGTCGATGACCACGCAGCAGATCAACCATGACCCGGCGCATACTTTCATGAACACCGGCACGCAGATCTCCGGCCGGCCGAGCATGGGTTCGTGGGTTCTGTATGGGCTGGGTAATGGCAGCGACAATCTGCCGGGCTACGTTGTGCTGTCCTCCAACGGTGGGGGGCAGGATCAGCCGATCGCCTCGCGCCAATGGCACAGTGGTTTCCTTCCGAGCCGTTACCAAGGGGTGCATTTCCATTCGACCGGTGACCCGGTACTTTACATCAGCAACCCGAAGGGCGTGAGCAGCAAGGGGCAGGGCGAGGTCATTAACGCCGTTAACGCCCTCAACAAGCTGCGCAACAAGTCCGTGGCCGACCCGGAAATCGAGACGCGTATAAGCCAGTACGAGATGGCCTTTCGCATGCAGGCCAGCGTGCCGGAGTTGATCGATACATCGAAGGAACCGAAGCACATCTTCGATTTGTACGGAGCCAAGCCGGGCGACGGCTCATTCGCGAGCAACTGCCTGTTGGCGCGCCGGCTAGCCGAGCGTGGCACACGGTTTATTCAGCTGTACCATCGCGGCTGGGATCATCACGGCGGCATCAAGAACGGCGTGCTCACCACGGCTAAGCATGTCGACAAGGCGTCGGCTGCGCTGGTTAAGGACCTGAAGGATCGCGGCATGCTCGACGACACGCTCGTCATTTGGGGCGGAGAGTTCGGCCGCACGCCGATGGC
>WTHH01000399.1 GCA_011523195.1 Verrucomicrobiales bacterium | reverse complement strand
TTACAAGCCTGACCCTGCGAAGGACACAGGAGCATCGGTGGTAATTTGTCCCGGCGGGGGGTACAACATCCTGGCCATCGAGCACGAGGGCACGGAGGTGGCGGCCTGGCTGAATTCCATCGGAGTGACTGGGGTGGTGCTCAAGTACCGCGTGCCACGCCGGAAGGATCTCGAAAAACACGACGCACCATTGCAGGACGTGCAGCGCGCCGTCAGCATCGTGCGGCATCATGGGAAAGAGTGGGGGTTGGATCCCAAGCGGATTGGTATCCTTGGTTTCTCAGCGGGCGGCCACCTCTCCGCAGCGGCGCTTACCGGGTACGACAAGCCTCATTACAAACCGGTGGATGCCATCGACAAGGCCAGTTGTCGGCCTGATTTTGGCGTGTTGATTTACCCAGCCTATTTGGTCGACAAGGAAACCAAGAGCAAACTTTCACCGGAGCTTCGGATCACGAAAAACACGCCGCCGGTATTCCTTGTTCATGCTGCGGGCGATCGGGTGCCGGCGGAGGGGAGCGTTCGATTCTGGCAGGAATTACGCCGCAACGGTGTGGGCACTGAGTTACACATCTTTCCAAAAGAAGGACACGGTTACGGGTTGAGACCGTCAGAGTTCCCGGTCACAAACTGGCCTAGTCTATGCGCCGACTGGCTAAAAAGCACAGGCATCCTAAAGCGCTGAACAATATAGGTAGCGATGGCTGTCCCAGCCGTCCGAGCCTATCGCTTGGCCAAGGGCTTGGGTTAACCCTCGTCGCTTGACTTTACTTCGCCGGGGGGGCGGGCGTCGGCCTTGAGTGCCTTATCGAACGCTTGAGCTCGTTTGTACATGCGTTGGACGATTTTCTCGTTTTCGGCGGCCACGTCGGTGGTCTCTCCGATGTCCTTCGACAGGTTGTAAAGTGAGAGGGGCGGCTTTTTGTCATCCTGTTTTTGCTTCCTGCCGCCACCGCCGATGTGGAGTTTCCACTCGCCACTGCGAACAGCGCGCAGCCCCGTGCCGCGATAAAAGTAAAACGCCTTGTGCGGGCTCTTGGCCTCGACGCGCCCGGACATCAATCGCCAAATGTTTTTGCCGTCGATCTTGCGCTTGGGCAGCTCCGCCTTGGCCAGTTTGGCGAAGGTGGGGAGAAGGTCACACGCGGCGGCCACTTCGCTGCACACTGAGCCGGCCGGGATTTTACCGGGCCAGCGCATGATGGTCGGCACACGCATCCCGCCCTCCCACGTGCTGAACTTTGCGCCGCGCAGCGGCAGGGCGGATCCACCGTGGTGGCGCAGCTTGAGGTGCCACGGGCCGTTGTCGGATGTAAACACCACCAGCGTGTTGTCGTCCACACCGGTCTCCTTGAGAGTCTTCAGCACCTGCCCGATTGAGTCGTCGAGTTCCTCGATCGTGCGGATGTAAGCCTGCTTGGGATCCTTGGTGTAAAACTTGTCCGACACGAACAGCGGGATGTGCGGCATCGTGTGTGGCATGTAAAGGAAAAACGACTTCTCCTTGTTAGTGCGAATGAACTTCTGCGCCTCCTGCGTGTAGCGGGTGGTCAGGGTGTTTTGGTTGACCGGCCGCTCGATCTCTTTCGTGTCGCGCAGTAGCGGCACATTCCACGGTGTGATGTCTCGCTCGACCCAGGCGCGGTCCAGATTGCGATCCTTACCCTTCACGCCATCCATGTCGTTGGAGTAGGGGATTCCGAAATAGCTGTCGAAACCATGGTTGGTCGGCAGAAATTTGGGTAGGTGACCGATGTGCCATTTGCCGACCGCGGCGGTGGCGTAGCCTCTGGTCTTGAGGATTTCCGCGACGGTGGTTTCCTCCGGGTTCAGGCCGATCGTATGCCTGGGGAAAAGCACCCCGGTGATGCCCACGCGCGGCGGGTAGCAGCCGGTCATCAAGCCCGCGCGAGACGGCGAGCAAACCGCTGCAAGTGAGTAAAAGTCTGTGAACTTCATGCCCTCGCCGGCCATCCTGTCGAGGTGGGGTGTCTTGATGGTCTTCGAACCAAACACGCCCACGTCCTGATAGCCCTGGTCGTCCATGAAAATCAGGATGATATTCGGCGGTCGCTTGGCCGCGAATGCAGAGGTTGAAAAGAGGGCGACTGCCAGTGCAAAAATGCACTTGGCCAAGCGGACTATCCTGTGGGGTTGAGCCATATCTGTGTGGCGGGACGCTAAACAAAGGCAGGCACGGAGACAAGTCGCGCTTGGTTTAGCTCGTCCGCTTGGCCGGATTGCGCTAAAC
>WTHH01000079.1 GCA_011523195.1 Verrucomicrobiales bacterium | reverse complement strand
GCATTGCCGCGCAGTGCCGGATTGAAGGATGAGGACATCACCCTGTCGAAGGCTGAGATCCTTGCGCTCACGGAGGCGGTTGACAAAACCGGCAATCCCTACCGGGGTGAATTAGTCTACCGGAAACTGGAATTGGGTTGCGTCAGTTGCCATGCCATCGGTGGAGCCGGTGGCAAGGTGGGGCCGGACCTGACATCCATCGGGGCCAGCGCACCTCTCGATTATCTTGTGGAATCAACCTACTACCCGAATCGCAAAATCAAGGAGGGGTACCATTCGCTGGTGGTGGAGACAAAGGACAATCAGGTGTTATTCGGAATGTTGGAGAGTCAAAACGACAACGAACTTGTGCTTCGTAACGTGGCGAACCAGCGCACAAAGGTTGCGAAGTCTAACATCCGCAAGCAGACACAGGGTAACTCACTGATGCCTTCCGGCTTGATCGATCGCCTGGACCGACAAGATCAAATCGACCTGTTCAGTTTTATGAGTCGGCTTGGCAAGTCCGGTGCGTTTGATGCCTCGAAGGGCAATGTCGCCCGTGTGTGGCGCTTGCGTGCGGCGAACCACCGTGATCAACAATTTGGAGACGACCGCATCGCCGATGGTGGAATCAATCGCAACCGCTGGGTGGCAGTCAATTCACTGGTCGACGGGACGCTCACCGACGACATGCTCAGGCAGGGCACCAACGCCGGCCGCTGGGTGGGCGTGATCGGCGTCTACGCTGGCACGGAGTTCGAACTGGCACAGGACAGCAGGGTCACGCTGAACCTCGAGGGTGCGGACTCCGCAAAAGTCTGGATCGACAACAAGGTCGTCGAAAACACCGGCGTGATCACCGCCGAGTTGGCGGCTGGAAAACATTCGCTCGTGTTGAGGTTCGATCCGAAGGCGCTTCCGAAAAAGGTCAAGGCATCCGCCTCCACCGGGACATTTTTGGTCGATTAATCCGTGCTAAAAAAACAAGCCAAGTCCAAGGGTAACAGCGCGTCAGGTCGGCGCATCGCCATCGTGGCATCCCGCTACAATGCGAGGTACGTCAACTCCATGCTCCGTGCGGCCAAGGCCGAGTTAACCAAAGCCAAGGCAACCGTCGAGGTCGTGCGGGTGCCGGGCGCGTTCGAGATTCCGGCGGTGGCCTCGGCGCTCGCTTTGCGCTTAGCCAAGCCGGTGGACGCAATCGTCTGCCTCGGAGTCATCCTGCGTGGCGAAACTACACATGCCGAGCACATTGGCCAAGCGGTCACGGATGCATTGATGCAGTTGCAGGTCGACCACACGCTGCCGGTGATCCATGAGGTGTTGCTGCTAGAGAATATTGATCAGGCTAAGAAACGCTGTCTCGATTCCGGTCACAACCGGGGTGTCGAGGCCGCGCAGACAGCCATCGAGATGACCCGCGTGATGGCGCGCCTCGGCTTGTAACATCTTGCCGCTTGGCCAAGCGGCACTTAGGTTGTCCCGCGCATGGTCATTGCGCCTTCCATTCTCGCGGGCGATTTCAGCAAATTCGCACGCGAACTCAAGCGGGTCGAAAAAAGCGGAACAGATTGGGTTCATCTCGATGTGATGGACGGCCACTTCGTGCCGAACCTGACGTTTGGCCCACAGGTGGTGGCCAACGCCCGGCCTCACTCCGACCTGTTTTTTGACACGCACCTCATGTGTTCCAAGCCGGAGATTCTACTCGAGCCATTTGCCAAGGCTGGCTCGGACCTGATCACCGTCCACGTGGAACTAGAGGATCAAGTAGCATCTCTCCTCTGGAAGATTCGTTCCCTCGAAAAACAGGTCGGCCTCGCGGTGAACCCGCCCACGGCCATCGAAAAGGTAAAACCGTACCTGGAGAAGATCGACCTGCTGCTGGTGATGACGGTGAATCCCGGTTTCGGCGGCCAATCGTTCATCGAGGAATGCGTGCCCAAGATTCAACAGGTTTACCAGTGGCGCGAGGAACTGGGACTGGACTTTCGCATCGAAGTGGACGGGGGCGTTAACCAGCAGACCGCGGCCGAATGCGCCCGGGCCGGTGCCGATACCTTCGTTGCCGGGTCGGCGTTGTTCGGGCAGCGGAGCCTCACTCGTGCGGTCAAGAAAATGCACAAGACCGTCACGCAGGTGAGTGAGGGATATCAAAAGTGAGTGGTTCGACGATCAAGTTTGGGACCGACGGATGGCGTGCAGTCATTGCCGAGGATTTCACATTCGCCAACATCGAGCGAGTCGCGCAGGCCACGGCGGACTACTGGAAAAAACATCGCCCAAGGGGAACCCGCAAGCGGGTGGTGATTGGTTGTGACCGGCGGTTTCTAGCGGATCAATTTGCAGAGCGGGTTGCCGAGGTTTTCGCCGGGAACGGGTTTGAGGTGGTGCTGGGATCGGCCCCAGCGCCGACGCCCGCCATTTCGTTTGCGGTTCGTGCGGAGAAGGCGGTCGGCGGCATTGTGCTGACGGCCAGCCATAACCCGGCGCAGTTTTGTGGGTTCAAGTTGAAGGGACATTACGGGGGCTCCGCTCCGTCCGAGACTTGTCAGGCGGTGGAGTCACTGCTCGGGGCGAGTCCGGTTCGGTCACTCGCGCTTGGCCAGGCGAAGCGCAAGCGACATCTAAAAGTGAAAGACCTAAACGCGCCGCACGCCCGGGCGATCTGCCGGCAGGTGGATTTCGACCTGATTTCAAAGTCCGGCCTGCGTTTTGCGCATGATGCCCTGTTCGGAGTGGGGGCGGGTGCCTTTGAAAAGATTCTCGATGGGACCACATGTCAGGTGACCACGTTGAACGCCGAGCACGATCCGTTTTTTGGCGGCATCCATCCCGAGCCAATCGTCCACAACTACGGGCCAAGTGCGGCGTATCTCAAAAAAAATCCTCACGACATTTGCTTGGTCACCGACGGCGACGCCGATCGCGTGGGAGCCATGGACGGCCGGGGCAACGCCCTGACCACGCACCAGATCATCTGCCTGCTACTGCATCACTACAGCGTGAACCGCGGACAATCGGGCAGGGTGATCAAGGCGCTCACAACCACTTCGATGGTCGATCGAATGTGCGAGGCGTACGGGTTGGAACTGCTCGAGACCGGGGTTGGCTTCAAGTACATCTGCACCGAGATGCAAAAGGGGGATGTCCTGCTCGGCTTTGAGGAGAGCGGTGGGATCGGGTTTCACGGTCACATTCCCGAGCGGGACGGCATCCTCGCTGGTCTCGCCCTGTTGGAATTGCTGGCGACTGAGAAAACCACTGTGAACCGTCTGCTGGCCAAGCTCGAAAAACGATTCGGAACACATCGCTACGACCGGTTGGACACACACTTCCCACTCGAAAAACGTGCCGAACTGATGAAGTACTGCGCTGAGCATCCACCCGCCAAGCTGGCCGGGTCACCGATTGCCGAGATCAAGACGTTCGATGGCGTGAAATACATTGCTGAGAATGGTGCCTGGTTGATGCTTCGGGGATCCGGCACCGAGCCCATCCTTCGCATCTACGCCGAGGCTGGCACAGACGCCAAGACAAAGCAGCTCATCAAGTTGGGCGTCCAGCAAACCCAAAAAGCCTAACGCCTGGCCAGGTGGCTCCGAACCATGAAATCACGGAAATGGCAATTCAAGGAGAGGGGGACATTCTTGTCCCCTCACTAGTTTTTGAATTTCGGGGGCAGGATTATCCCCGCTCTTCTTTTTAACGCTCCGTCGCCGCTCCGCTCTGCCAGAGCAATCCAAAGCACCGCTTGGCCAAGCGCGTTTTTTACGCGCAAATTTCCCGGATTATTCTGCCGTGGACGTCTGTCAGCGTCTCTTTTCTGCCCTGATGAAAGTAGGACAACGCCTCGTGGTCGATGCCCATGAGGTGGAGGATGGTGGCGTGGATGTCGTGGACGTGCGTTTTGTTCACCACGGCCTCGAAGCCGAATTCGTCGGTCTCTCCGTAGCTCATGCCGCCTTTCACTCCGCCGCCGGCCATCCACATGCAGAAACCGTACGGGTTGTGGTTTCGGCCGGGCGCACCCTTGCCTTCGCTGAACGGCATGCGACCAAATTCGCCGCCCCACACGACGAGCGTGGAGTCAAGCAGTCCGCGTTGCTCGAGGTCGGTTAACAGCGCGGCGATCGGTTGATCCACCTCGGCACCGTGGAGGCCGTGGTTTTTCTCAATGCTCTCGTGCCCGTCCCAGGTGTCCTCGAGATGTCCGCCCCCGGAGTAAAGCTGAATGAACCGAACGCCGCGTTCGACGAGTCGTCGGGCGATGAGGCAGTTGCGGCCGTATTCGTCGGTCGGTTGTTGGCCGATGCCGTACATGTCGCGGGTGGCCTGTTTTTCACGGGACAAATCCACGGCCTCGGGGGCCTCGGCCTGCATTCGGTAGGCGAGTTCGTACGACTGAATCCGCGCGGCCAACTCCTGACCGCCGGGGCGTTCGTCGAGGTGTTTTTGATTGAGCTTGGCCAGCAGGTCGAGTTGCCGTCGCTGGGCTCTGGCGTCGAGGTGCGCCGGGCCTTCTAGGTCGAGGATCGGGTTGCCGCTTGGCCGGAACAACGTGCCCTGAAATGTTGAGGGCATGAAGCCGGAGGACCAGTTTGGTTGGCCGGAGATCGGGCCGCCGCGTTTGTCGAGCATCACCACGTAGCCGGGCAGGCTTTGGTTTTCTGTGCCCAAACCGTAGACGGACCATGCGCCGAGGGACGGCCGCCCGATGAACGTGCTGCCGGTGTTCATGGCAACCAGCGCCGAGCCGTGCGCGTGGCTGTCGGCGTGGCACGCCTTGAGCACCGCCAGCTTGTCGGCGTGCCGGCGGACGTTCGGGAAATAATCGGAGACGAGCAGACCGCTCTGGCCTCCCGGCCGGAAGGGCCGCCAGTTCGGCGTTAGGAAGCCGACGCGGCGGCCTCCGGAGTTGATGTATTTTTTGTCCTGCGGCAGCGACTTGTTGGCGTACTTTTGCAACTCCGGCTTGTAGTCGAACGTGTCCACCTGGCTGGGGCCGCCGTTCATCATCAGGAAAATGCAGTGCTTGGCTTTGCCGAAGTAGTTGGAGCTGCGGGGCTGCAGCGGGCTGACTGCCACTTGGCCAAGCGCTTGGGCTTGCCGTGCAAAAAAACCGTCCGCCCCCAGCAGTGAAGCCAGTGCCAGCCCAGAAAAACCGCCCCCCATTTCCCAGACAAACTCGCGTCGGGTTTGTCCGCAGGGGAAAACCTGACGCGATTGGTTGGTGTTACGCTTGGGCACGGTTCAGCGGTGTCGTTAAGCGGCAAACTTACTCCCACGTGCGGTTGAGTAAAGGCCGGAGCGAACCCGTAAACCTTGCCAGTCGGCATGGCAAGGGCACAGTTGCCGCATGCGGATTCGACAGGTTCTCTCGGTGATGGTTTGAGGAATGGTGTTTTTGGGGATGACAGGCTGCGCCTCGTGGGAGGCCAAGCTGGATCAACGCAGCCAAGTGGAAAAAATTCCGAGAGGAATCACCCAACTCACCGATCATCCCATTCAAACGATGGCCGCCTGAGGGGTGAGCTGCACTACAGTTAACCTTATGCCCGCAAGAAGCCTTCTCTTGTAATTCAAGACTGTTACTTGGTCATGGTAGCGTAACTACGATGACTTTGGTGTTAGGGTAGTTGTTGTAACTAGAGCGGTTTACGGAAAACGGTAGCCACTAAAACTCGATATTCATTAAGAAATACTAAACTTTTGCGGATACATTTCAACGCAAACCTTACCTTCTTGGGCCTCTGTTACGGGTTCGACTGAAGAATCCCCCCCGGTTTTCGTTGACTTTCATCATTAATTTACCTGCTACCATCGCCCCTTCCTTCATTGAAGATTTGTTGAAAAGTAGGGTTCCTTCCAATGTTCGCATCGCGCCGAAGCCTCCGAATCCAAATCTGTTTTGATCTTCTTCAGGATTGAACATTAAAAGAGTTCCGCGGAAAGGAACCTCTTTGTTTTCAGATTCAAAGATTTGGCGATCAATCGTAATGGTTATTCTAACATGTTGATCATCTTGATTGCTGATACCTTCAATTGAGATTGTAGGGTTGAGTTCTCTTTCTTGTTCCGGCCGCCCTCTGTCCCTGCTTCTTGATCCTCTGAAACCAAATCGTCTAGGTGGTTCTTCAGGCTGTCCCACCACTCCCAATTTAGAAAACCCCACCGCTTTCCCATTTAACATAAGTTCAAGTTGAGCTTTACCGTGGTTCATTACATTCTCCACGCGTTTGTCATTCCAAACGGTTGTGAATGATCCGTTCAATTTGCCGATTTCGACTGTATGGGCTGGTATTCTTGGTCCACCGGATATTTTTACCGGCCAGTCGTTGAGTTCGGACTCAAATTTAGAGCGTCGACCCTCTACGAATGATATCAATCTTTCGACGCTCTGTTCCTTGCGGTCTTGGCGTGGGTGGAGATGATTCTTGGTAAGCGCTTGAATGCGATTGATCTCTTTTTTTATTTCTTCCTCATTCCAGACGTTTTTTAGGATGTTTTCGAGTTCTGCCTTGTAGCGCTGAGGTATGCCATCTGTTTGGTATAGCCGGTTGGCGAGCATACTTTGTGAATAAACAGAATCGGGGGCATTGTCATCCCCGCCGAACCGGCTGAATGGACCTCTTCCCTCAACAAAAGCACCATCAGCTCCCCAAGGTAAGAAATGGAATCGTTTGTTATCTATTGGACTGGAATATGCGTAGTAATTGTTTTGATTGTTGGTATAGCCGTCCCAAAATCCCAGAAGTGATTCCATTATCCAAAACTTGATAAACTGGTCTAGGTTTATGAGCTTTTCTACCTCTTTTAAATCGAAGTTCTCCTGTGATTCGAGAAGTTGGGCAAGTTTTTTTGCCTGAGTTCGTTGTTTCTTAGACTGTTTGTTTTTAGCCTCAATGTTTTCAACTGCTTTTGGGTAAAAGTCTGCAATTGTTCCTTCATAAAGTTCGCCAGAATAATCTCCGAAATGTTTTCTTATGAAAGGGCCTCTGACTGATTCAACGTGTGAATACACACCTAGGTACTCATCGTTAACAGTAACTTTCATGTGGCTAACTCTGGGGGCAGGGATACCTGCCTTATTGAACAGCGAGTAGGTAAGGTATTGGCTTGCTAATGACTCATCTTGGACATTGTTATTGAGGGTCAAACGATCCAATCCCTCAATGGGAGATTGATCTACATATTCGTCAAATTTTACCTTAAATGACGGTCGTTCAGGATTGAGTGATCCAATAAAGCCTTTAGTCCTTACTCCTACATTTTTGATGGTGGCTCCATCAATAGTAATATCTGCCTTGTACAGGTTGAATCGAGTCCCGGTTGAACGACCTCCGCCAAATAACCGGCCAAATCCTGCGTTCCTTCTATCGCTTTCTTTGCGAAGTTTTTCCCAGTCAGAGGGCGACAATTTAATCTGAATTTCGAGAAGCTTTTTGGGTTGAAATAGATCTTCTGCCTTTAGCTTTCCTCCAAAAGCTGAATTTAGAAAGCCGTTTGCCATCATAAATGCCATAATGAGGCTAACTTTTAAAAGTTCGATTTTCCTTTCCATAGTCATAATTAGATTGGATTTAGCGTTTTGATATCTGGTTCAGATACGTAGTCGAAAGACACAGTATTTGAGCCAGAAGTTACAGGATTATTTTTTAAAGAAGAAGTGCGATGTGTGCTCGTTAGTCCAAATAAACAAACTCGTTAGCGTTTAACAGTACATGGCATAGTGAAGCCAATGCGAGGTGCACCGGATCGTTGATCGGGTCGGATTCCGTCACAAAACCATAGCGCTCGGCGAGGTAGCGCCAGACCCCTGCCTGTTCCGTTTGATTCAGTGCCCGGTTTATGACGATCAACTCAGCGATGTCTCCCTGCCAGTATTCGCCGTTGATGGTTCCCTGTGTGCCGATGGTGTACGGCTGCAAAAGCTTTCGCGTAGGGAGGGATGCGGTTGAGGCTAGTGGACGACCGTTTTGAAACGTGGCCGCGCCGTCACCCGAGTTAATCGCCATCAACCCAAAGTGCGACTGCGGGTTGTTGAGATGGCCGGCTGTGCTGAAGGCATCCGTCAATCGGATCTGGGTTGCCCCGTTCGTCCCGATGAATAGTGACGTGCCGCTGCCTCCGCCTTCGCCCCAGTTGGAGAAGATTTCACGCAACCCGTTTTTCGCTGTGTGATTCGCCACTGCGATGAGAGTGAAATGCTGCGAGTGCAGTACCTGCTCCGGAATCACCAGCGTGTCGTTCAATCCGTCGAAGCGGAGAGCGGGGTGGCCTCCGGCAGCATCCTTAACCCAGATTGGCTGCTTGCCTGGCGTGGCCTGTTGGGCGGTGAATCGTTTGGGGCTGCGTCCCGACCACGACTTTACTCGATCGTCGGTATCTTTTTGAAAGCCGGTATCCGCCCGCAACCAAAGTTCCAGCCCAACCAAGCTGCCGGGATTTCGTGGAGGAGTCGGTTGCACTTGAGAATTTTGTCTGGGAGCGAAGTGTGCATGTTGTCGGTGAAGATGCTCCAGCGCTTGGCCTAGTTCGGTTGGAGTGGGTTGGCGGTTGAACGCGAGATTCCATGCGAGTTGAACTTGTTTCTCCCGGTCGGCGGTGTGCGTGGCCAAGCGCTTGGCCAAGGCCTCGCTCTGTGCATGGACGAATTGATTATTTAACAACGCCAACGCCTGCGGGGCGACGGTGGTGACATCGCGTTGGCCACACGTGACGGTGGTGTCCCGGAAGTCAAACGTCGTCATCAAAGGCAGGAGTCGGGAGCGCTTGGTC
>WTHH01000227.1 GCA_011523195.1 Verrucomicrobiales bacterium | reverse complement strand
GAGGCGGTGTATCAAAGAATCGACGGCATCACGAAGGTGACCTCCGGCTACATGGGCGGCAAGATCCCGAATCCGACCTACGAGCAGATCTGCACCGGCCGCACTGGCCACGCCGAGGTGGTCAAGGTGGAGTACGATCCGGCCAAGATTTCACTGGAAAAAGTACTCGCTGTTTTCTGGAAGGCGCACGACCCGACCACGCTCAACCGGCAGGGCGCCGATATCGGCACCCAGTATCGCTCGGCGATTTTTTTCCACAGCGAGGCCGACAAGGCCGTGGCGGTAAAATCCAAAAAGGCGGCCAACGCTTCCGGTGAATTTCGCCGACCGATCGTGACGGAGATCACCAAAGCGGCGACGTTTTACAAGGCGGAGGAGTACCACCAAAACTACTTCAACCTGAACTCGAACGCGCCGTACTGCCGCGCGGTCATCTGGCCCAAGCTGCTCAAGCTCGGGCTGAAGTTCAAAAAATAATCCAAACACACATTCAAACTACATGACCCGCTTGTCAGCCCTCATGCTGTCCGGCCTGTTGTTCGCCGGCGCGGCAACGGCCAAGGATCTCGCGCCGTACGGCTTCAAGAAATTCTTCGACCCGACTCGGCTCATCCAGGTCGAGCTCATGGTGAAGCCGGATGACTGGGATCGGATGCGCAAGCAGCACCGCCTGCTGGTGAAGACGCTGCGCACGGACATCCCGCCGACCGACCAGGAGAAACCGTTCGACTACGTGCCGGCGCAGTTGACGATCGACGGCACGAAGGTCGGCAAGGTGGCGATCCGGAAAAAGGGCTTCGTGGGGTCGCTGGATGCGAACCGGCCATCGTTAAAAATCCAGATTGACCGTTACGACAAAAAGAAAATGTTCGCCGGGGTCGACACGCTCACGCTGAACAACAATCGGCAGGACGGATCGCGGGTGCACCAGTTGATTGGTTACCAGCTATTTCGCGACGCAGGGTTGCAGGCGTCGTACTGCAATCTGGCGCACGTCACGGTCAACGGCATATCGCTTGGGATATATTCCAACGTCGAGTCACTCGACAAGCACCTGTTTCGGCGTGCGTTCGACAGTGCCAAGGGCACGCTGTACGAGGGCACGGTTTGTGATTTTCGGCTGCCGGTGCTGGTTCGTTTCGAGCGCAAGTTCGGCTCCGATAAAGCGGACAAGGTTCTTCGCAAGGCCGCCGTTGCCCTGAAGTCTGGCGACGAAAAACTGCTCAAGGAACTGGGCCGATACGTGGACATAGATCGGTTTTACAAGTTTTGGGCGATGGAGGTGCTGTCTGGGCATTGGGACGGCTATGTCAGCAACCGGAACAATTATTTTGTCTATTTTGATACCAAGTCAGACCGGCTGCACTTCCTGCCGTGGGGAGTGGACCAATTGGCCACCGACCGGAACATGTTTTGGGATCGATCATTTGACCCGCCGAAGTCGGTCAAGGCCGACTCCGCCATTCCGCGTCGGCTGTATCAACACCCGGAGGGTCGAAAAAAATATTTCGACGCCATGAGATTGCTGTTGAAAAAGGCGTGGAACGAAAAAGAGCTGCTTGCGCAGATCGATGAATTGCAGGAGCTGATCGAGCCGCATCGTGTGGACAACAATTCATGGGTTAAAGGTAAAACCGAAGCATTCAAGAAATTCATTCGGAACCGGCGCGAGGAAGTGACGAGCGAATTCGAAGGCGGCAAGACGCCCGAATGGACGCTGGCGCAGCGACCGTTGATGAGTGACTTGGTCAAGGTGGCGGATGCCAACGGCACCTTTGCGTTGAAGCTGGGCGATGCTGAAGAAAACTCTTTTGGTTTTATCGAGGTGGATGGCACTAGCAGGTTGGAACTGAAATGGGGCGACAAAAAAATCGACTTTGATAAATCGACGTTTGGCATCCGAAGAAACGGACGTCGCTCGGTCACACTGAGATTGACTCGTGACGCTGCGCCGGAGGGCGAGCCCAAGGCGATCGAGATTCATTTTCCGCAACGGCGCATTGACGAGGGGGAGTCCGTGCCCTACCGGCTCGACATCTTCGCAAGCCCGGCTCAGGGCAATGTCTTTGTCGATGGCTCGCACGAGCCGGCCGGTAACTTCGGTGGCCGGGTGGTGATCAACCGCTTTGGCACCGAGACGGGCGACGCCATCGAGGGCCGTTTGGAGAGCGAGGTATTCCGGTTTCTGCCACCCAAGGAAGAGGAGTGACGCCTAGTCGCCGGGCTGGATTTTTAGCCGATAAAAGCGCTGTGCCGCGCCGGGGTTGCGGTCAAAAACCTTCAGGGATTGCGCTTGGCCTGAAGGCGCGATGACTTTGAACGATTTCCATTGCGCTTGACCAAGCGCTTGCTCGAGTGTGTCGATGGACTGCACCTCAACGCCGGTGTCCTTGGGCAGTTCTATCGAAAGGATTACCCCGCTTGGCCCGACCTGAATCGCTGTGAAGAAGACCTCGGTGCGCTCGTCCGCCTGGCCGGGTGAGCCGTTCGGATTCCAACTTGGTCGCCAGCCGTCTTTGCCTAGTTTTTCGTCCTGCGTCGCACCATCCTTGGCCACCAGTGAAAAGCCCTGTCCGTCGGTCGTCGGGAACCAGTCGTCGAGGTAGTTCAGCTTGAGAATACTCTTGCCACGCTGAGTGGACAGTTCAAGCGGGCCGCCGCTGTTGCTCAGCTTGCCCTGATACTCGCCGATCACCGGTATTTCGCTGCCGTAACGCACGGCAAACGCCCGGGCGTTGCGGACGATCATGAAGCGTTTGCCCGGCTCGAGAATCTGGGCGGTGCCGTCGAGGAAGGAAAACCTGACCTCGCCGTTGACCGCCAGGCCGGAGAGATTGAGTGCCTTCTCGCTGTTGTTAAGCAGCTCGACAAATTCAAAGTCGGACGAGCGAAAGGTGGAGTCCACTGCGAGTTCGCCGGGCGCGGGGTCGAGCGGGTGATAGTGGATTTCGGAGAAAACCATTTCACCTTCAGCTGGGGGAGGTGCGATGGAATAAAAATGCGTGATCGGCCCAGACCATTTGCTGGTTAGCGGTGGGTTATTTGTGCCAGTTCGGGCGCGATGGTTCGACTTGTAAACTCGGGCGGTCAAAAGTTTACTCTCGTTAATCACGATCGGCGAATTGTATAGTAGCGCATTGTCTGCCACACCTCCCCTAGATTTGCGAGGGTCTGTGCCGTCTAATGTGTAGTAGATTTTGCCGCCCTCGGATGACTTTAGAGTAAGGACCGTCCCGGGTGGAATGTATCCGGGTAGGATATTTGAATTCGGCGGGTCAACGAACTGCGATTCCATGAATTCGATGCGATCCCCTAGCCAAGTCTGCATGTGCCGGATCTCGCCCTCGTAAGTGCCACCATATTGGCTCCTTGGACGTTGGTTCCAACGGGAGAGATTTCGCTTTTGGGCTTCAAACAGCTCGCCGGCCATTCGGTCTATGATGGCGTTGATGTTGTCCTCACTAAATTGTGCTTGGCGTAGAGACTGAAAACGGTCGATGTATTTCTGGTAGAAATCTATATCCTTAAACATGCGGTTCCACCAAGGGTAGTTGAAAAAATCAGTACCTCGATCTCCAGAAGTAGATCGCCATGTCTTGGGGTTCTTGTCTCTTCCGTCTGTTGAACCGAGAGCTCGATCAAAGTCCCAGATAGGGCCGAAAGTAAGCTTTCCGCCTCTAGGAATATGCATATAGCAACTGAGCCGAAGTGCATCTACATTGAAAGCGACGACATTGAGTAGATGATGGTCTATAGCTGCCTCCACATCGATATACTTAGCATAGCCTCGAACCGGATCGCGGTAATAATTGGCATTAAGAGCAGTACCCATATCATTGAGGTATTTACGAAGAGCTTTTTCGTGAGGGTCGTAGGCGCTGGATTCCATTTTTTCCTCCTTCGGATAAACGTACTTGATGTTCTGCCCCGCAGCGCTAAAGCCGGAGTCGCCCGGGTCCGCTCGGTCGATCTTAAGAACGTACCCTCCCGACACCTCCGGTATGGCTTTGTGTTCCGAGAACAATTTCTCGACATCAACCCGGTCGGCATCGCGATCTATTTTTTCCATCAATGCGTACACGCCAAAATAGTCACCAGAGGAGAGTGCCCCGCCGTTGGTATTCAGGTACACCTCGACGAATCTTGTGCGCGGTGCATATCTGCCAATCTGGCGGCTTAACTCGAAGATGAACGGATTGTGCATCAGCGAGAGGTCGAAATTGTACGGTCCCCAAAGTACCCAGTCCGATTCGCTGGGCATGCCAATCAGAGACAGGTTTTTGTCCTCACCGTACTCGTCATGCAATTCGAGCGAGAGCGATGCCTTGGATCGTCCGCCCGTGCTCGAGCCGCGCGTCTTGATGCCAACCTGGCTGGCCACGGCGATCTCGTTCCCAAACCGGCTGCGGCCATTACTAGGCTCGATGATGGCCATAGACGCCATCTGGTAGGCGCCCGAGGGCGGGCGGCCTCCGCCGTAATTTTCCAGCACGATGTACGGCAGGTTGGATGAGGCGTTGTTCAGGCTGCGCTGGGTCTCGAAATACGTCGCGCTGCCGACAGGCCCCATGCCGCCGTCGGGATGCACCAGCCGCGCCTTGATCGGGGTCGTGTTGCTGAGGGTCAGCTTGGCCGTGTAAACCGTCGATGCCCCGTCCGGCACCGAGCTGTCGGTGGTGTAGTGAATTTTAGACTCGGCACTGGCTGTCTCCGGCTTGGCCAGTTCGATTTCCAGCGAGTTCTGGAACACCTGGCTTGGCTGCTTGAACACTACCTCCGCCTCCATGCCGGTCACGGTGTCGTTGTTGCGTTCGCTCGGCGAGGGCTGGAACATGAATCCGAATGACTCTTTTACCTCTGTCTTTTTGTACGCGACTATCTCGGGGTGTATTAACAGGTCTGAGCTGGTAACTTGGTTGTTTAACCCTTGGATGGCTAGGATGTTATTCCCGGACTTAAGGATGTCTGCAAATCCGGCGACGCCGAATTCCACCGGGGTGGTCGCAATGGAGTCCGGCCGGTTTTGCGGGGCACCGGACTTCCAGTTGAGCGACGAGGGCGCGTTGTCGCTGGCGATCTTTTTGCCGTTGATGAACGCAGTGAAGCCGTCCTCGTATTTCAGACGTAACACCACCTCCTCGATCTGCGACAGGTCCGTCACCGTAAACGGCACGCGGATGTACACCGATTCCGTGCTGTTGCGCATTTCGGAGACGTTTAGTCCGATCCGACTGCCGTAATCGTACCCGACCGCGGTTTTGCCCTTCTTCCAACTGCTATCGTCGAAGTCCAGCTCCTTCCAGCCCTTGCCGGCCGTGCTGGTCTTCGGCACCAGCGCGCGTGCGGCGGATTTTTCGCGGAGCAGGATCACCTCATTGCGCTTCGTGTTGCCCTTGCCGAACGAAACGTCATCGAACTGCTTCGGGTATTTCGGCGCGAACTCATACGCGACCTTCCCACCCGCATCCATCAGGGCGAGGTAGCCGGCCTCGCGGCTGAGCCGGAAATCCGTGTGCAACGGCGCGTTCAAGATCGTGCGGTTTTTGCCGGAGGCAAACACCACGCGGTACTCTCGCGAGCCGAGCGTTACATTCGGAAACGTCCACTTGGTTTGGTGGGTGGGATCATCCGTCAGCGCCCAGCCCTTGAGGTTCACCGAAGTGCCGGTTGGGTTGAACAACTCGATCCAGTCGGAGCGGTCGTCATCGTCGTCCACCACTGTCGATCGATTGACCGCCATGAACTCGGAAATGATCGGCGCCGGCCAAGCGCTTGGCCGGCCGAGTAGCAGGAGTGCTGCCGCGAGAATTGGAAAAAACCTCATGTCGTCCCGCAGTTGTCGCCAAACGCCGCCTGCAACGAAAGGAATTTGTTCCACTTGGCCAAAAGCCCTTGGCTGGACTTTGACTTGCGTCGTGCGGCGCAGAATCTGGCGAATGCATGAAATATTCCCCGAATAAAAGGGCTTGGGTTGCTGGATTGTTGTCCCATTTATTTTTGTTGAGCACCCCCAGCATGACTGCGGAACCTGTGAGCGTGGGACTTCGCAAGTAACTTCTGGTGGACGACTGGGTGGTGGCCGAGAAAAGCGTCGTGACGCGGTAGCTCGGAAGGGTGGAGAAGCAAAACGGCGGGAAGCCGGTCTTCGAGGGGTATTTTTACAGCACGGTGCTGCACGACGAGGGGAAGTTCAAATTGTGGTACCGCGGCAACCCATACGGCTACGCTTAGTCGGCGGATGGTCTGCACTTCGATAAAATATCGCTGCTCAAGGGACTCGATCCCGCGCATCACAACACCGCCTCGTTTTACATTGACCCGAATGAGACGGATCCGGCGCATCGCTACAAAATCTGCTACGCCTACCTGCGCCCGCACGCGGCCGTGCTGGGCTACTCCGCCGATAGCATCCACTTGAACGCCTACAACGACGGCAAGCCGGTGACGCATCGCGCGGCGGACACCTACAACCAGATCGTGTGGGACGCCGAGGCGAAGGTGTACCGGATGTTCACGCGCACTGACTTTACGCGTTGACCGACTGGATTCATGAAAGCGTGCACTTCGCCTTGATGTCAGTCTACGAAAACATCCCCAAGCCGGGAGCGCCCTATGATTGTCGACCGAACCACCACAAGCGACATGAGCACGACATTGTGAAATTTATATCGGCACCGCCCGCGGCAACGCCATATGGTACCTCACTTGGGTGTACGCCGAAAAGTCGTTCGTCCCCCGTGGTCCGGACGGCAGCTTCGACAAGGACATGATTTTTCCCGCCTCACAAATCGTCACCCACAACGATCGTCACTGGGTGTACTACAACGGTTTTCGCGAACGCCACGGTATCCCCGCCCGCGGCCCGCACGGCATCGGCCTGGCCGCCCTCAAGCGCGACCGCTTCATCAGCCTCACGGCTACAGGGGCGGAGCCCGGGACGATTTTGACCAAGCCTTTCAGGCTCGAGGGCAGCCGGCTACAGGTCAACGGACAGGGCGACAGCATTCGTGTGGAGGCGCTCGACAAAACCGGCCGGATCACCCACACCGCCGAGTCGGATAAATTGGATGCCCTGCGCTGGTAACCACGCTGGCAAGACGACCGCGACTTGAGTTCGGCAAAAGGCAAAATCATCCAACTGCGGTTCCACCTGAAAAACGCCCGCCTGTACGCCTTTCAAGTGATCAACCAACAGGCACAATGAATTGTTCGTGGGGCCAAGGCCGTGATGACATCGAAAGGGATGTAGGGGGTTGCTTGAAGATGGTACGCGCGAAAGGAGTCGAACCTTCACGCCCGAAGGCACCGGAACCTAAATCCGGCGCGTCTACCAATTCCGCCACGCGCGCTTATAAACAACTCTGATTAATGGCTTATTGCCACAAAAATTAGGCACCAAATTAGGCACCAAATTAGGCACCAAATCACCTCGGGCAATCTTCCCTCAATTAGCTCAAAATTCAAGACGATCTTAAAACACCGGCAGGTTGGCTAACAGTGTTGCGCTGGAGAAACCTGAAAAAGTTTCATCCACAGACTAGCCACTGGCATTTGCACCGTGTGGAACGACAACCCGAAGGCGTTCAAGTGGTGGAGGTCGGTGGTTTGTCGCTTCGCCTTCTCGCCCGTTAACCGTTATTCAAGGCTGCGAGGTGATAGCAATGTCGACGCTCGTCATCGGATTCGGATCATTCCGCGGATCCATTAGAAGACCGCCCTTCATACTCACACGTAAAGGTATGGCCGCCGTATCAAGATAGAGGTGCTCGTAATTGTCGCCATCTCCGAGGTTGCCAAGGCCAATGGGTGTCACCTCGCCGTCTTCAGTTACGACGGAGTATCCAAGGCGATGCGCGTCGTGTGTGACGCCTGGCATTGGGCGTACGCCACCGGCCCAGATTACAACGATTATCTGCTTCGTCTCGGGCGGACAATCACCGTCGATTTGTTCGTGCTGTGCGGCATATGCCAATACTAGTGAAGGCCCATCTGAAAGCGGTGTCACTGGCGCCGACATGCCGTGCGCGTCAGTGCCACCGGCCAAAATCAAATGGCCAGTGATCTCAACCTTAACTGGTGGATCCTCAGGTTCCGAACCCAGTTCGCCGATGAGCAAAACGGTGTGCCGTTTGGCCGTCTCGTGTGCCGGACGGGTTGTAGCAAACGTAGGATGGAGTCTTATTCCGGAGCGCGTTACCACCGTGAATGCAGTCGGATCAAGCGCCCCCTCAACCCGTCGAGAGAACGTAACGGGCATCCCGTCCCTCCCCCTCGGAAGAGCGTTGTCCAAACCAAAAAAGGCGCTGACTATATGCGCCGGATGCTTATCCAAGGCTATTCGTTCGGCCACTGGGGTGGTCGTCGGCTTCTTGTACTTCACACAACCGGTTAGTGTTAGCGCCACAGCCACGACGATAAGATTGAAAATCAGCCTACGCATCGTGCTATTTTTTCTCAGCACCACGGCTGCGATTATGATTAGTAGTTGTTTCATTTTGCATTCATGTGGTGGGATTTGGTTTAGGCAGTAATCTTATAGCCAGTATATTTATTATTGTCCTTTTTTAAAATATTCCAAACCA
This sequence comes from Verrucomicrobiales bacterium, assembly GCA_011523195.1. Taxonomy (GTDB): domain Bacteria; phylum Verrucomicrobiota; class Verrucomicrobiia; order Limisphaerales; family UBA1096; genus UBA1096. Next base: position 183 of record WTHH01000227.1, on the reverse strand, counting down.
AAGCCACCCGTCATAATGAAAAATAGTACTACAAAAAAAATTATCACTATTGTTACCAAACCTTTAAACTTCATAGCAGATCGACATTAACTGTTACAGGAAAGTGCAGCCAGCCTAAAACCGAAGGTGTTCAAGTGGTGGAGGGAGTTGGTTTAGAAAAAAGCTTCGCTTATAACCACTCTC
>WTHH01000338.1 GCA_011523195.1 Verrucomicrobiales bacterium | reverse complement strand
GAGACAGAGTTGGATGTGATTCGGCGAGAGATGGAAATGGGCAACGACGATCCCGCGCGTCGATCGAGCCGGCGATTATTCGAGACGGCCTATACCCATAGCCCTTACCGCCACACTGTCATTGGTTATAGAGATATTTTCGATCAACTAGACCGTGGCGCAATCGAATCTTATTACCGTACAAGATATGCGCCCAACAATTGCTTCTTTGTCGTTACAGGCGATGTGAATGCGGATGAAGTCATCTCGATACTTAGTGAAAAATACGCATCACACCCGATGCTTCCCCTGCCCTCCGTTTTGATACCGCCCGAGCCGAAACAAGTGTCCTTTCGTGAACGGTTGGAGGAAGGGCCTTTTGAGCAGGCTCATTTTCACTTCGCTTGGCATGTCCCGGATGTTCGACATGATGATATTCCGGCGTTGGATATCATCTCCGTGATTCTCGGTGGTGGTAAAAGCTCAAGACTATACCGTGAGATCCGCGACCAAAAGGCTCTTGTTCACGGTGTGGACGCATGGACGTTTACCTCCGCCCACTCCGGCCTCTTTGGCATGAGTGCTCGCGCAGACGGCGACCAGCTTAGCCAAGCGCGAGAGGCCATGCTTTCACAAGTCGATTTGTGCCGGGAGCGCTTGGCCAAGCCGGACGAATTGACCAAGGCAATCAAGCAATTCACGGCCGGCAACCTTGCCACGTTGCGAACGATGCAGGGATTGGCTGGCGATCTAGGTAGTAACTGGCTCTATACGAACGATCTTTACTTCTCCTGGAAGCATCTTGAGGCCGTGCAAAATACCACCCCAGAGGAGTTGCAGGAGGTTGCCTGCCGTTATTTTACCGAGGCAAATCGTTCGCTCTACGCCCTTGCTCCAGAAGGTACACTCAAGAAAAGGACCCTCTCAACCGCCCCTAAAACCGTCGGCGAAACCAAAAAAACGGTACTCCCCAACGGTTTATGTTTGCTCCTCCGGAGGGACGATACCCTGCCCTTTGTGCACTTTCGCGCAGGCATCAAAAGCGGATTACTGTTTGAAACAAAGGAGAATAACGGAATGACCCGACTGATGAGCAAATCCATGCTCAAGGGCACACGGCAACGTAGCGCTGAGAAAATTGCGAGTGCCATCGAGTCTGCCGGCGGTCATGTGGACACTTTCAGTGGCAATAACAGCCACGGTGTTAGCCTTGATATAATGAGCGAAGACTTTGCGCTTGGCCAAGCGACGCTACTCGACTTGCTCCTTTCCCCGGCCTTCGAAGAACGCGAAGTAGACAGAGAGCGTAAATCCCAACTGGCCGCCATCGCGCAACAGCGAGACCACCTTCTCTCCCATACGCTCAAACAAGGGCGCGCGCAATTGTACGGAGAAAGCGGATACGGACTTGACCCGCTCGGCTCGGAAGATTTGGTCGAGTCATTCTCGCCTGCCCAACTTACTGCTCAACATAAATTGCTGACTGCCCCGGGAAACACTGTCATTGCCATACACGGCGACATCGATCCCAACGAGGTTGAGGAAAAACTGCTTCACGCCACCAGCGACTGGGAAGCCCCCACTCCGGAGATTTTATTGCCCGATTTCATGCGATTGAACGAGCCAAGCCGCAAAGTGGCAAAGACACAAAAGGAACAATCAGTGGTCACTTTATCTTACCAAGGGGCGACGCTTGGCCAAGCAGACCAGACTGTGCTCGATGTCATCTCGGAAGCATTGAACGACATGGGCTCAAGACTATTTCTGAGAATCCGGGAGGAACTTGGTCTGGCCTACTACGTTGGCACGCAGAACTTCTCAGGTCTCATGCCAGGCTGTTTTTCATTTTACGCTGGCACAGGTGCCGGCTCTGCCTCACAGGTAGAGAAAGAACTCATCGCGCAGGCCAAGCGCTTGGCCAAGGAGGGATTAACCGCCGAGGAAATCAATCGCGCCAAGGCCAAACTATCCGGCCACAAAAAGATCGCCCGGCAGGAACTTGGGCAAGTGGCATTCAGTGCGTGCATGGATGAACTGCTAGGGCTTGGCTTCAAGCACTCCGACGAAGAAGAGGCCCGGGTGGAACGAGTTACACTTGATGAGGTGAAGGAAGTCGCTAATAGATACTTCGGCACAGACAACCACGTCGTGGCGATTTCCACCCCCTCAAGTTGAACAGGCTCTTGCCGATTCCCCTGCCCTGTGCTACGCTGAATAGCTCTTTGGGGGCGTACTGGTTATCGACCGGTTGAATACGTTTCTGATTGCATGTCG
>WTHH01000264.1 GCA_011523195.1 Verrucomicrobiales bacterium | reverse complement strand
ACCGTGGTCCATGAGATAGCCAAAGTTCGCGTTCGATCCCACATGGCCGACTTTCATCACTGTGGTGCTTTTGCCGTCTAAGTCCGGGATGCCAAAATCACCGGTTGAACCAAACTCAGTCGCATTGGCAGTGGCTCCTTTTTCGCCGTCGAGAAACTGAAGAGGGCTGCCGATGGCGGCCTTGAGTCCGCTACTGAAATTCCAGTAGCCGGTGATCTCAATTTTATCGCGGGCGTCCACGCTAAAATTCCATTCCCGCTTGAGACTGGTGCCTTCCGAATCCTTGAAGGTCAGTTTCACCTCATAGTCCAGCTCGCTCAGGCTTTTGTGCTCGGGCTGAAAGTGGATGTACGTGTGGCGGCCCTCGGTCGAGATGGTCGGCTTGGTGCGGCGCCGGTTGACGTACAGTTTGACGGAGCCAGGGTCGACTTTGGTTTCGTCGTCGGCGAGCACGATTGAGATTGGTGTGTCCTTGCTGTTACCGGAGGTGTTCGGGGCCGGGCCGGCCAGTGCGACGTAGGGCGTCCGAGTTTGCCCGGCGGACGTGTAGGCTTGGATGGCGTTGTCGTTCTCCGTGTCGTTGATGAGGATGCGCTCCTCGGTCTCGAGGTCGATCGAGTAAAACTCAAGCGCAGCATTTCCGGACTTGTTCCAGTACACAATCCGAAACGGGTAAAGCCCCTCCTTCTCCACGGTGAAATCGAAGGAACAATCGTTTGGCCCCTCCCGGTAGCCGAGCAGGGTCAGCTCGAAGTCGCCGATTTCCTGCGCGAACCGATCGCGTGGGCTGGTGGCGGCGAAGACCTTGAAGCGATCCTCGTCGTTTTGGTCCGGCTTGCCGACGTGGACGGTCAACCCGAGGCGGTGTGTGCCCGGTTTGAGCGCGAGGTAGGTGAGGATTTCCGTACTGAAATTGGTGTCGTGATCCTCCTCGCCGGGGATGCCCGGGAAAAAGTCATCGAACTCAAAGTGGCCGAACGGTGAGCCGTCCTTTTGAAAATCGATCAACTCAATCAAATCAAACCCACTGTCTCCTTCGCTGGGAAATGCGGTGTTTATGACTGCGTTACCCTCGTTATCCTGGAGGATGCCCTCAAGTTGATGGATGGCGCGCTTGAAGTCGTGCTGGATTGCGGCTTCGGCCGGTGCCTGCGCGGAGCGGACGAGAAAACCGGGCTCGGTCCCGGCATCGATTGGCAGGGCGGCGGCGGCTGGTAGTTTCTGAAAATCAGTCACCGTGAAGCGCCATTTCTTAGTGTGGCTTTCCCCGTTGCTGTCGTCAAATTTCACGACCACCTCGTAATTGCCAAGCGGCTCCAGCAGCGATTCCGGCTGGGCTGAGAGGGTGACGAGGTCGTCGGCCCGCTTGGCCTTGATTTCGAGTGGCTTGTTGTTCAGCCAGAGCTTGGCCGTGGATTCCTTGAGCTTGGCCTGCCCGTCTTTCAGGCCGCATTGAATCAGTGTGTTCGGGAGAATGTCGGTCGGGATGGGTCGCCGAAACGGGGTCGGTTTCGGGGTGACGGAAACCAGATATGGCTTGGCCGGGGGCTCGGAAGGAATGCCGTCGGCGCTCGCTTGGCCAAGCTCCGCGATGACTGCGGCCGGGGCAGCCTCGTCGCGGAACTGCAGGCTGCTGATGAATCCGCCGAACGTCTCTGAGCTATGCTTAAACAGGTAAAAGACGTCCTCCATCGCATACTTGCCAGTGTCGTCTTGCGCCTTGCCGATCTGCTCGGTGCCAACGGGTTCACCGTCGACGTAGTAGTTGGCTTCGCCGGAGACATGGTCGACGGTCAATGCCACGCGATACCAGCGATTGGGCCTGAGTTTGCCGGAGAACGTGCGGCTGCCGATTCCGTTCGAGGTGCCGATCAGGAACTGCGCCCCCTCGAAATCGTTCAAGGCCACCAACGCCCTTGGCTTGTTGTACGACCGGACGGAGTAGTAAAGGTCGGCAACGATCGTATACTGGTTCAATAGCCAGTCGGAGCCGCCGTTGGGTTCACCGCCGTGATAAACATCCAGCCCGGTGAAGTCGGAGTCGGGGTCACTGTTCGGGAAACTCATCACCATCGGATCCTTGCCGTCGAGCGGCTTCAACCGGAACGCGCTGCCCTTGCCGAACTGGGCTTCGCCCTGGTCAAAGTTCCACTCGAGATCCTGCCCGATCTCGGCCGAAAGGCCGTCGGTGAAGTTCCATTGGCCGGTGATATCCGCCCGGGCGGTTGCTGGGGAGAGCCCGAGGAGAAGTGACAATCCGAGAAAAAAACAGCCAAGCGGGGTGGGAGTATGCGGGGTTTTCATTGGAGCGTGATTGAGGTTCTGCGCCCGAAGACTCTCAATGCGCGCAGATGAAAATGCAAGGGCCAAAGTAGCCAGCGCTTGGCCAAGCGCTGGTTTTAGCCGGCGGCGCGGCCAAGGAGGACGAGCAGCCCGATAAAGATCAGGACGAAAATGGCCGAGTAGGCTACGGGAAATGTACCTGAGGAAAATCGTGCGATCAGTTCCTCCTCCCGTTTTTTGAGGCTCTTCTCGTCTGCATCCAGTGACTCCCGCCAGACGGGGCGCAGCAGCATCACGGTCAACGTGGCCGGAGCGACGATGACGAACTGGGCAATGGCAGGGAGAAGAGTCTTGATGACCAGTCGCTCAGCCGCCTTGTTAAGGCTGTTAAAAGTCTTGTCCATCGCATCGTAAAACAGCTTGGCACCCTTGCGGTAAAACCAGTCGAAGTCGATGGAGATGGTCGACGTGCGTTTTAGGAGTGGCAGGAGGATGAAAAACATGAGCGCGGAGAACAGTAGCATCTGAAGCACGGTGACGACCTTATCGAAGCTCTTGATGTAGGTGTAATAAAACGAGGCTTTCTCAGCCAAAACTTCACCATGCGGGAGGATGCTGTACAGGTGTCCGGGGTTGAGACCGAGGTAGATGCAGAGGAAGGCCATCAGGGCCATGCCCGTGATCATTGCGCGCGGGGCTTCCTTGGCGCGGAGTCCGCGTTCGACGTTGAAAAAAGTGTAGAACGGAATACAGGCGTAGACGAACACCCCGGCTGAGGCCACCTCAAGTGCGAACCATGCCCAAAGGTGGTGCTGTTGTTCCGTGGCGGCAGTGATGAGGGTTTTGCTGATGAAACCGCAGGTCAAAGGCACGGCCGAGATCGAGAGTGCCCCGATGATTGTCATCATAGTCGTGATCGGCATGGATTTGTACAGTCCGCCCAATTCGGTGCATTTGCTTTTGCCGGTGCGATGAAGCACGGCGCCGATCGACATCCAGAGCAGAGCTTTGTAGATGATATGGCAGAACGCATGGGCGACCACACCGGCTATCGCCAGTGGTGTGCCGACCCCGACTCCGCACACCATGAAACCGATTTGGTTGACGATGCTGTAGGCCAGGATGCGCCGCATGTCATTTTCGAGCAGCGCGTAAACGATGCCGTAGAGGGTCATGACACAGCCGATCGGTATCAGGATTTCCTCACCGGGGAATCCGCGCACGAGAGTGTAGACTGCAGTCTTGGTGGTGTAGGCGCTGAGAACGATTCCTCCAAAAACAGTCGACTCGGGATAGGCGTCCGGCAACCAACTGGAAAACGGCACGGCGGCGGCGTTGATCAGGATCCCGATCAGGATGAGCCACTTCGCTGTGCTGTTTTGATGGATGTTCTCCAGCGTAAAAGCGATCGATCCGGTTGAGTTGACAGCCATCAGGATGCCGGCCAACAAAACCAAGCCGCCGGCCAGATGAACGAGAATATAACGCTGAGCGGCCAGTCGTGAGGCTTCGGTGTTCCGGGCAAGCACGAGAAAAGTGGACGAGACGGCCATCATTTCCCAAAAGAGATACCAGGTGATCATGTCCCCGGCGAAAACGACCCCAAGGGCACTTCCGATGTAAACCAGGGCGGCTGTGTTTTGCAGTCGGCAGCGCTCGCTCCACGAAAAAATGAACGCACCGAACGCACTGATTGTGAAAATATAACCGAAGGCCTTGCTGGTGGAATCGACACGCAACATTTCCAGAGTATGCCCGAGAAATTCCGGGTTGCCCCTCGTGCCTTCACTCAATTGTGTGATGGCGAAAAAACCGAGTGCCGCCAGCGCGATGGCTCCAACTTTTCTCGCATTAGCCGGCAGTGCCAACAGGGCGATGGCCCCGATGATCAGCAGGAATGCGGGAGGGATGTTGTTAAGGAGTTCCATCGTAGTAGTCCTCCCCGGCCTTGAGAAAAACGCTCAATCCTTTTGCAAATAAAACAGAGCCGACGCAGGCGAGTAGTCCGTAAACACCGTAAAAGCCGAACCAATTGCTCATGGTCGCCAGCACCGAGTTGCTCATGTCAGGAAGCGTTGCCGGTTCGCCCTTTTCGATTACGAAATGAGGATGCCGATGGACGAACAGCTCTAGCAGGACGGTTGTCCCGCAGAGAATCCACATGATTTTCCAAAACCTGGGACTGAGGTGCGGATTGTCTTGCGCGGGCGTGGCCTTGGCATCCGCCTTGTTTGCGGGAGCCTTTTTTCGTGTCGCTTTTTTCTTGGTGGTCATCGGTTAGTTGCTCTGTGCGTACACGGTCACAAACTGCTCGGCAAATCGGTACAGCGTGTTGGAAAAGAAAAAGATCAGCAAACACCCGGTCGCGGTGATCAGTATCGGTACGACCATCAACATCGAAGGCTCAGCGGCCTTCGCGAATTTCGCCTCGTCCGATGGCGGAGCGAAAAACGCTTTGTAAACGATTGGCAAAAAGTACGCGGCATTGAGCAGTGAACTGACCAAAAAGATGGCGAATGCCCATTGTTGGCTGGAATCCAGTGCGCCGTTAAGCAGATGCCATTTGCTGACAAAACCGCCGGTTGGCGGAAGCCCGATGACGCAAAGGGATCCAACGAAAAAAGCGGTCATGGTGAGCGGAATTTTTCGCCCGATGCCGTGCATTTGGCTGATATACTTGGCGCCGCAAGATTCGTAGATTGCCCCGGCGCAAAGGAACAAGGTGATCTTGCCAACCGCATGCATGGGAATGTGCAACAGCGCCCCGGCGGCTCCGCTCTCTGAGGCCAAGCCGACCCCAAGGATGATGTAGGAAAGCTGGCCGACGGTGGAGTAGGCCAAGCGCGCCTTGAGGTTGTCCTGCGTCAATGCGATGAGCGACGCCACGATGAGTGTAATGCCGGCAAGGATGCAGATGATGGTCGTGAGCGAGGGTGCGTTGGCCAAGCGGTCGACTCCGAAGATGCCGGTCAACACGCGGAGGAGGGAAAAGACCCCCACCTTCACCACGGCGACCGCATGCAGCAGCGCACTGACCGGAGCGGGAGCCACCATCGCCCCCGGAAGCCAGGCGTGAAACGGCATCAATCCGGCCTTGGCAAAGCCGTACAGGAACATCACCAGCAACACGGTGAGCATGGTCGCGCTTGTTTCCTGAAATACACCGCTGCCCGTAAAGTCCAGCGTGCCGGTCTGCTGGTACACGATGATCATCGCCGGCAGGGCCAGACCTACAGAGGTGGTGAGCAAGTAAATGAGATACTTGCGGCCGCCCTTGATCGCCTCGTCATCCTGATTGTGGGTGACGAGCGGATAAGTGGAGAGCGACAGGATCTCGTAAAAGATAAACAGCGTCAGCAGGTTCGCCGAAAAGGCGACACCGACTGCCGAGGAAATCGCGATGGCGAAGCAGGCATAAAACCGGGTTTGCGCCCTGTCGTCATTGGTGCGGAGCAGCCCAATCGAATAGATCGTCACCGGAATCCACAACGACACAGAGACCAGCGCGAACAAGAGTCCTGCGGCATCGATGTTGAAGGAAAGGCCAACACCCGGAAGTAGCTCAAAGGCCGTAAAGGCAAATGTTTCCCCGCCCAAAACTTCAGGAGTGATCGAGAGTAGCAGGGTCAGTTTCAAACCTGCCGCCAGAAAGATGATCGACTCCCGGAGGTTCGGAATTCGCCCGCACAATGTGATCCCCACCGCCGCCATCGAGGAGATGAGGACGATCCATAACGGGATGGTTGATGAGGGTTCTTCCATGTCCTACGAGGGGAGACCGGCCGGCAGGGCCTTGGCGATGAAGTCGGTGACCAATGTGTCCGTGGCCAGGCCAAGCGCAATCAGGCCAAGCGCAACCAACGCGGTCGGGATGAGCATCGTGAGGGGCGCCTCCTCACGAGGGATGGTTTCGTTGCCGTCTTTGGCCGGATTCGGCACCTTGTTATAGGCGATCTCGATGATGCGAAAGAGGATGGTCGCCTTAATCAGGCTCGAGATCAGCAGGGCGATAACGAAGTGCCATGTGCCCGCCTGGGCGGCGCCTTGGATCAGGTAAAACTTACTGAAGAAACCGCAGGTTGGCGGCACGCCGATCAGCGCCGCCATGGTGATGACCAGGGCGATGAACGTCACCGGCATCCTGTAGTACAGGCCGTCGAGTTTTTTGAGGTCCGCTTGGCCAAGCCGGTAGATGATGCAGCCGATGACCATGAAGATCGCCGAGGTCATCGCGGCATCGGCGACCACATGATAGATGGCACCCTTGAGACCGGGAGCGTTGGCCAGCCAGGCTCCGCCGACCATGTATCCAATCTCGGAGACAATAAAAAAACAGGCGATCTTTCGGAGGTTCGTTTGCGTCAGCGAATAGAAGGAGCCGACCAAAATGGCGATTGTCGAAAGCAGCAGGGCGACGGTCTGGATGTTTGGCGACTGGATGATGTAGTCGATCGAGTAAACCGTGATCATGATCCGCAGCATGGCGTACACGGAGACCTTCGTTGCGAGGGGCGCCAGCAGCGCGCCGCTCGCGGTGGGTGCGTAGGTGTAGGCGTTGGTCAGCCAGCCGTGCATCGGGAAGAACGCCATCTTTGACCAGGCCCCGACGATGATCAGCACAAACCCAACGAACGCCGCCTGAGAGGAAAACAGGGAGTCGGGAATAATCTGCGAAAGGTTTTCGATGTTGAGAGTGCCGGCTTTGACGAAAACAAAACCGACCCCGAGCAGATACAAACAGGCGCCCATCGTGCCCATGATGAGGTAGTTGAACGATGCCATGGTGGCCCGTTTTTTACCATAGGCAAGCAGCGCATAGCTCGAGAGCGCGGCAATCTCCATGAACACGTACAGGTTGAAAATATCGCCCGTGATCGTGATGCCAAGCAGACCGACCACCAGCAGGGAAAACAGGGCGTAGAAATAGCGCTGTTGTCCCTCGAGTTCCCGCTCGACGGTTGGCTGGGAATAGATCGCCGTAAGCAGGGCGATGGTTGTGACGGCGGCGAGAATGAGTCCGTTAAGATAGTCGACGCTGATCTGGATGCCGACGACCATGTCGGCGTACTCCTTCTGCTTGCCCCAGCCCCCGAGTTGATAGTGGATGACGCCGGATGCCGGGACTTCAAAAACGAGCAGCAACGAGGAGATGCACGAGATTGCCAATCCGAAGAGGACTATCGGGAAAGAGACCCTTGGCCAAAACCAACTCGTCAACGCAGCGAAGACCGCCCCGAGCAAGGGTGCCAACACAATCAAAATGGGCAGGTGCTCGGTCACTTGGTTTGGTTTTCCAGAATCTCATCCTCATCGAATGAGTTGTGCTGCTGATAGACTTTTTGGGCCAGGGCCAAGCCGACGCCCAGCGTGGCCACGCCCACCACGATCGCAGTGAGCATTAGGATTTGCGTCAGCGGATTGGTCAGTTTGTTGACGTCCGGCGGGTCGGGATAGGCCTCGGCCTTAGCAGCGGCCAATTCGGGCTTGGCTGGGGGCTGTGATCCCTCCGGCGCGTGTGCTTGGCCAAGCGCTTGGCCAAGCGGTTCCTTGGCGACGATGGGGATGGATGCGTTGTTTTTTGCCCCGATTGAAATGAAAAACAGGATGATCCCGGTCTGGAAGATGGCCATCCCGATGCATTTCTTGATGAGGTTGCTCTGCGCCAGCATCGACCAGAGTCCGGTCATCATGAGGATCACGACAACGATGTAGTTAAACTTGGGAACGATTTCTTCCATTACTACAAACCTCGCTTGAACCGGCCGTTCGAGGCCAGGATGATGTAGATGCCGATCATGCTGAACATGACCGTGACGCCGACGCCGATCTCGACCAGCAGGATGCCGTAATACCTTGCGTAAGCCATGTCCCCGGGCAACACGGGGTCCAGCGCATTGTAGTTCAGGTAGTCTCCTCCCATGAAAATGCAGGCGACACCGACGGCGGCATAGATCAGCACGCCGAGGGCGGTCAGGAGCATGATCTTCTTTTCAGTCCACTGCCGTAGGACAAACTTCAGGTCAAACGAAATGCAAAGCAGGATGACACTTGCACCGAGGATCACGCCGCCCTGAAAGCCGCCACCCGGGCTGTAGTGTCCGTGGGCGATCACGTACAGCGCGAAGATTTGCATAAACGGAACCATGATGCGGCTGGCCTGCCGGATGATCAGGCTGTCTGTCGGGTCGTATGCCGGGGGAGCGGCGATGATTTCCGGTTCGTCGACAGTGGATTTGGCACTGTCAACCCGCAGAATGGAATAGATCGCGATGCACGCGATGAAAACCACCGCGGTCTCCAGTAGTGTGTCAAAGCCCCGATAGTCGGCGAGCACCGTGGTCACGATGTTCGGGACGTGGGCGTCCCTAATCGTGTTCTCGATGTAGTACGGGGCAACGGTGGAGTTGACCGGAGATTGTGGGTCGCCCCAGGCCGGAAAATCAGGCAGGGCACTCAGTAGAAATGCGCCGGTGGCAACAGCGACCCCCCCG
>WTHH01000448.1 GCA_011523195.1 Verrucomicrobiales bacterium | reverse complement strand
GGGCGACTTTTTGTGGCAGGCATTTTTCCCAGCCAGATTGGCCTTTGCGGATTTTCCCGAGGATTTCGCGTGAAAATATGGTGAGATAATCCGTGGTGTACCGGTCGATGCCGACGATATGCCGGTTGGCGGTCAGGTGCGCATAGAGGTGCCGGAGCCGTCGCGAGACGGTGAGGTTTTCCACGGTGACCAGTTCGCCTGTTTCCTTTTCCAGCAGGGGATAGACATACATCTTTAGGTCGTTTTTGAACAGCCGCCCGAACGCCTCGAGGATGCCGCCGTCGAGTTTGTTGTAGTACTTTTCGTCGAAAATCTCGCGCAGGGTTGGGATCCCCATCACGAGGCCGATCGGTTTTTGGGTGTGCCGAAAGAGAAACGAGGCCAGCCTGTAGTGGGTGTCGTAATTGGAGATTAAAACCGGATAGCCCAGCGTGCCGAGCAGATCGGCGCGATCGAGAAAATCCTGATAGTTGATCCGCCCGTGGTCGTTGAGGTTGCGCAGCGTCATCTCGAGAATGACGAGTGGTTTTTCGCGCTTGGCCTTGGACTGGTTTCGGAATTGTACAAGCGCACGCTCGAGCATGTCGATCGACACGCGGGTGGCTGGCCGGAAACTGCCGCGCTCGACCAGCACCGACCGTTTGTAAAACAACTCCGACGGCTGCACGACCTCGCCGTTGGCCTGGAACATCGCCGCCTCGGACAGTCCATGCTGGACGAGTTGAAGGCTCATCAGACGGTTGTCGACCCCCTTGAATGCCGGGCCGTTGAACCGGATCATGTCGATCTCAATCCGCTCGGCGGACAGCTCGTCCAGGAGCGAAAGGATCAGCGTTTCCGGTTCGCGGAAGAGCAGCATCGCCCCGTAGACGAGGTTGACCCCGATGATGCCCAGCGCCTCCTGTTGCTGCACGTTCTCCGTGTCGAGCATGCGCAGGTGCAGAATGATCTCGGACGGCTCGGCCTTGGGCTTGTGTTGAAAGCTGATGCCCATCCAGCCGTGCGACTCGTCGTTGCCTTGGTAGCTCCGGGCCTTGACCGTGTCGGCGAAGCTGAAAAAACGGGTGTTGTGTCCGCGCTCCGGGGTGAGTCGCTTGACGAGCAGGTCGAACTCCCGGCGCACCATGGTCTCCAGCCTCAGCTGGCTGACGTAACGCTTGGCTTTGCCGTATATGACATCGCTGATCGTCATGTCATAGGCAGACATGGTCTTGGCGATGGTGCCGGAGGCGCCGCCTACCTTGAAGAACCATCGGGCCACCTCCTGCCCAGCGCCGATCTCGGAGAAAGTGCCGTAAAGCTCTTTGTCCAAGTTGATAGCGAGGGCTTTTTGTCGTGTCGGCGGGCGAGGGTCTTCGTTAGGCATAGGCCAATTCGAGGGACACTCTGCCCTAGTCAGGCGGAAAAATCACTGTTGGAGACTGAAAAAACTCAGTATCTAAATCTCGTAAGAATAGAGGCAGACGATGCGGTTGAGGTAATTACAATATGATTTTATGGAATTTTTTTATTCTAATTTCCTAGCAGGAATCTTTCCAATAGCCTTATTGTTACCCATTTCTTTTTGATACTCCAGTTCGATGTGCCTAATAGTCGCCTCCTCATCTTGTTTTAATTGGGCAGCAAAGTGATCCCATGTGGCTCTCGCTTCGTCAGACATTGAACCAATCATTTCCGCGAAAGCTGCTTTGTCTTCGTCAATCGGCTCCATGAGCTTGGCCAAGGTGGAGCCGTAGAGGATTGTGTCGTGTTCCACCTTTATCAGCGCGCGTGCGTAGTCAGGGTCGTAATACCCTTCGTTAATTTCATGCCAGGCTCTGACGGGATCTTCCGGCATGACGAAGCCGTTCACCTGGACCTGCGTAATCCATTCGTCCTGCTCACTGCGTTTGGCGATGCCGACCTGATGCCCATGGTTCCAAAGTTCCGACGTGACGGCACGATCTTCTCTGAATTCAACCCATAGTCCATGATTGCGGCTGAGATCATCAAGCACACCATAGCGGATTACCTTGTCTGCCGACCAGTTGAACGTAATCGACCTAGGGAGGGGCTTTAGGTTGGGATCGTATAATTTGAATTTCTGACCCTGCCGATAGCAGGTCACCGTTAGAGGGACTCTCGTCGCGTCGACGGTGAAGCGCTGGATGAATCCGTTGAGTTCGCCGTAATCGCCGTAATCCCAGTGCCAGCGTTCGACGATTTCGCCGCCCTGTTCAATTTGAACCTGAGCGGGGAAACAAAGGGTGTTGTCC
>WTHH01000176.1 GCA_011523195.1 Verrucomicrobiales bacterium | reverse complement strand
AGCCTGAGAGTGATAGACAGCGCTTGGCCAAGCGCTGTCTATCACTCTCAGGCTGGTGTGTGTCCAGCAGACGCAAAACATCCCCGGCAAACTCGGTGGCGTCGAATTTTGAAAAGCAAATCGATGCTTCGTTTTTGAAAAAAGCCATGACACCGGACAGCGGGGTGCTGACTACGGGGAGGCCAACTGCCGCATATTCCACCATCTTTGCGACGAATGCGCTGTGCGTCCCGACGGACGATTCGTACGGGATGATGCCGACATGCGCTTGGCCAAGTCCGTCGGCGATCAGATTGTAATCGACGAAACCCGTACATTGAATATTTGCTGAACGAACTGACCGGTGTACGCGCTTTGTCAAGTTTGCCAAGGCTGCGGTTTCTTTTCCGATGAAAAGAAAATGAGTTTCGGGTTTGGCCCGGGTGATTTGGGTGATGGCCTCGATCGCGAGCGGCCCGAGATGATGCGTGTCGAACGATCCATGCATCACGACGGTTTGGTTAGGTGAGGTGGATGAGAAGGGGAAGAGTGTCGCATCGTAGCCGTAGTGAATGGTCTGTGTGCGGGATTCAGGGTAACCATTGTCGATAAACCGCTTGGCCAATTCAGTTGATACTGTGAGAACAGCGTCGGCATCGTAACGGATCGGCAGGTTTAACTCGAAACGCATCAATCGATTTAGGATGACGCGGGGCATGACCCAGCGGGGCCACGACTCCATGAACCCGGTCAGGTAATCCAGGAAATTCATGACCACCGGGAGATTGAGATCGGATTTGAGTTTTCCGGCGGCAACAGCAGAGATGGCGTGCTGCGAAAAGATGGCGTCGAACTCAATTTCCGTCGCAGCCTTTAGCACAATTTTTCTCAGTGCTCGAGGGTACGCGAGGTATTTCAGCAAACGAAGGTTCGTGTAACGCCCCATCTGCCAACCGGTGAAGGGGTGGATGCGTATGGAAAACTGTTTAGCTACCCCGGGGTGTTCGGGGAACGCCGGGCAGAATAGATGAACCTCGTGTCCTCGGCGCACCATTTCCTCGACGAGATATACCGCCTCCGCTGAACCACCACCGGATGGCGGGTAAAATGGTTCGTGCGTCAGCAGGGCCAATCTCATGCGGAATGTTTGCCGCTAAACTAAGGCAGCGACAAAAGGAATCGTGTCAGCACATCCATGCCGCGCTCGATTTGCCGGATGGAAATCCACTCATCAGCGGTGTGGGCCTGCGCAATGTCGCCCGGGCCCCAGACAATGGCAGGGACTCCCGTGGCAGCGATGTTAGCAGCGTCGCAATAGTAGTCGACACCCAACGGTTTCGTCTGTCTCACGGTACGCATGAGCTGTTGTACCATGGGTAGCGTTGGATCGGTCTCCATCGCCGGACAGGTGTATCCCTTGACGTTCGTTAGCCGTGCTTTCAAGCCTCGCTTTTTTAACACCTCACCGATTTCGCGGCTGATCGTTGTAAACGATTCTCCGGGTAGTGTGCGTCGGTCCAGGTCAGTTTCGCAGACGTCCGGCACGATGTTCGGCTGTGAGCCTCCCCGGACAATCCCAGTGTTGATCGTCGGATGGCCGAGTACGGGGTGCCTTCTTTTCCCGAGATTCTGCGCGTATTCCGTCTCGATGGTGTCGATGCACTTTGCCATCGTGTGAACTGCATTTCGCCCAAGCTCCGGCCTTGCGCCGTGAGCCGCCTTGCCTCTGGTTGAGAGGCGCAGCCAAAGATCGCCCTTGTGCGCGGTGACCACCCTGCAACGGGTTGGTTCGCCTACGAGGGCGAGGTTGGCTTTCAGTTTTAGTTTGGAAAATGCGCGGGAACCGGTTTGATTACACTCTTCATCGACGAACCCGATGAAAACGATCTCCGTGTTGGCCGGTCGGTGTCGCTTGGCCAAGTGCTCCATTGCATGGAACATTACGGCGACGCTGCCCTTGGTATCGCAGGCTCCGCGGCCATGAAGGCGTTCACCCTTTTTTGTTGGGCGGAAAATCTTGTCGAGGTCTCCGCCCACGGTGTCCATGTGTGGGGCGAGAATGATCCTGTGTGTTGGTTGGCCAAGTGGCTTCAAGCGGACGATCAAGTTGTCACGGCCACTATTCGTTGCCTGAGTTTCGATCTCGAGACCGGCCTTTCTCGCCCGGTTTTTGAGGTAGTCAGCTACAAGTTCCTCACCGGCGTGGGGATCGCCGGGTGGGAGGAATGCATTATTAACACTAGGTAACGCGATGAGGTCGCGAAGCAACTTGACGAC
>WTHH01000306.1 GCA_011523195.1 Verrucomicrobiales bacterium | reverse complement strand
GTCGACGCGATCCTGAAACATGATGTCACGTTCGGCATGGGGCCGGCCGGAACCGGCAAGACTTTTCTCGCAATGACGCTGGCGGTGATGGCGTTGAAGGAGGAGAAGGTGTCGCGCATCATTCTGACGCGGCCGGCGGTCGAGGCCGGCGAGGCGCTTGGTTTTCTGCCGGGTGACCTGTACGAAAAACTGGCGCCGTATCTGCGGCCGCTGCACGACGCGCTGCAGGATTTGCTGCCGATGGAGGAGGTGCAAAAGCTGATGGATCGCGGCATCGTGGAGATTGCGCCACTGGCTTATATGCGCGGCCGCACGCTCAACAACGCCTTTATCATTTTGGACGAGGCGCAAAACGCGACGGCGGAGCAGATGTTAATGTTTCTTACACGGCTTGGCTTTAACTCCAAGGCGGTGATCACCGGCGACCCGACGCAGATTGATCTGCCGTCGAGCAAGCGCTCCGGCCTGATCGAGGCCAAGCGCGCGCTAGTCAGGGTCGATGGCATCGCGCTTTGTGAGTTCGAGCGGAGGGACGTGGTTCGGCATCCGCTAGTACAGCGCATAGTCGAAGCATACGAGGCGTTGCGGAAGTCGAATGACTAGCCGCGCTTGGCCAAGCTTGAGTTATGTCGTTAACCGTTCGTAGCCGCCAGAAAACCCACCTGGTTGACGCCTGGTTGCTGCGGCGCTTGGCCAAGTGGGTGCTGGAAATCACCGAACCCGACACCGCCAAGCGGCCAAGCGGCCATGAGTTGGGCGTGTTTCTCGTCGGGCCGGAGGAGATGGCGCGAATCAATTTTTCCAACCTTCAGCACGAAGGCCCAACCGACGTGATTACGTTTGATTATTGCGAACCGGGGGACTCGCCCAAGCCGGGACCGATCCTTGGCGATCTGTTCATTTGCCCCATTGTTGCGGAGGAATACGCCTTGGAGTTCGACACCACTTGGCCGAAGGAGGTGGTCCGGTACTTGATCCACGGTATTCTCCACCTGCGCGGCTACGATGATCTCAATGCGGTAAATCGCAAGATCATGAAGCGGGAGGAAAATCGATTAATGGAAGAAGCGGAAACCCGCTTTCCCTTGAGCCGCTTGGCCAAAGGACCTATAACGGATGCCGGATGAGTAAACAGAAGAAAACCATCTTCAGGCGGGGACGTCGAAATTTTTTCACCGGTCTGGCCGTGGTGCTGCCGGTGATCATCTCCATCGGGATTGCGCTTTGGTTATTCAACAAGGCAGTCGATGTTTCAGATATTTTACTTTATCCATTTCGATACATTCCTGGAGTTGAGTTGACTGACATCTGGAAGGACGCCACCTCCGATGCCCCGGGCAAGGAGTTGTTTTGGTGGTGGAAGGTGATCGCGGTAGTCGAGGCGATTGTGCTGACCGGTCTGCTTGGTTTTCTCACCCGCTATTACGTTGGTAAAAAACTGGTGCAGCTCGTTGATTACGTCATCCTCAACGTACCGCTGTTGGGCAAAATCTACGGTACGGTCAAGCAGGTCAATCAGGCTTTTACCTCGGAGAAAAAATCTAGCTTCAAGCAGGTGGTGATGGTGGAGTTCCCGCGCAAGGGGCTGTTCTCGGTGGGCTTCGTGACGGCTGAGCAAGTCAGGACCGATGAGGGTGAGAGCATCATCAGCATCTTTGTGCCGACCACGCCGAACCCCACCACCGGTTTCCTCCTGGTGTTGCCGGAGAGCAAGGTGACGATGCTCGACATGTCGGTGGCCGATGGCATCAAGTACATCGTTAGTCTCGGTGCGGTGCCGCCCGAAAACGCCGGTGGGATTCAGGCTGCCTTTAAGGCCGAGGCCGAGCGGTTGCTGGCGAAAGATGTATGAACGAACGACCGGCCTGATTCTTCGTCTTTTTCCCCTCACGGAAACCAGCCTCGTCGTCCATTGGTTAAGTCCCGACATGGGCCGCATCGGCACCGTGGCAAAGGGGGCGCGCCGCCCCAAATCCGCATTTCAGGGCAAGCTCGACCTGTTCCACGTTGCCGAATTCAGCTTCCAGCGCAGTCGCCGATCCGATCTGCACACGCTCCGTGAGGTGGCTCTCACGGAAACTTTTTCCAGACTGCGTACAGACGTCGAGTTGCTCGACTGCCTTGCCCGTGCCACTCGGTTGATCACTCGCGCCACTGAGGAACAGACGCCGTTGGCCGGTGAGTACGCCCTGTTGCTGGAGTT
Source organism: Verrucomicrobiales bacterium (assembly GCA_011523195.1). GTDB lineage: Bacteria > Verrucomicrobiota > Verrucomicrobiia > Limisphaerales > UBA1096 > UBA1096. Next base: position 6,580 of record WTHH01000306.1, on the reverse strand, counting down.
GGTGCGACGGTTGAATGACGACGGGATGGGAGAATTCTGGCGAACCGTTTTCGAGGTTAAGTTTCTCGGCAGTCAGGGGCTGGCCCCGAACTGGGAGCAGAGCTCGCTCGATCCCGGCAGCCGCGCCGTGGCGGCGAGGATGGCGGAGTCCGACTGGGAAAGCCTGGTGAAGCTCAGGCCAAGCGTGGTGCAGATGGATCGCTTGGCCAAGTTTATCGAGCGATTTATCCAGCGTCACATAGGCAGCGTTGCCCTTGGCAGGCGCGGCTGATTCTTGTCAGCGCTTGGCCAAGCGGGCAAGGTGCCGTTTCATGAGTCGATTGGGATACGTCATTTTGTGGATCAGCCTGTCGCTTGGCCAAGCGCTTGGTCAGGCGCCGGTCAGTTTCGTTCGCGACATCGCCCCTGTGCTGGTGAAGCAATGTCAGGGATGCCACGGGCCGAAAAAGGTGAAAGGCGGCTATCGCGTCGATACATTCGAGCACCTGCTGAAGCCCGGAAAAAGCGACGCACCCGCAATCGCCCGGGGAAAACCGGCCGAGAGCGAATTATTCCTCCGCCTCACGACGGGTGATGCGGATGACCTGATGCCACAGGACGGCGATCCTCTGCCGCCGAAACAAATCGAGCTGGTAAAACGCTGGATCGTCGAGGGCGCAAAGTTCGACGGGACAACGGAGACGGCGGCACTGGCCGGTCTGCTGCAGCCGGTCGAGCATCCGCCCTCACCGGAGTCGTATCCGTCGCCGATGCCTATCACCGCACTTGAGTTCGGGCCGGAGGGAGAGCGGCTGTTTGCCAGTGGTTATCGTGAGGTCACGATTTGGAATACAATAAGCGGCGAGTTACTTGGCCGGTTGGGTAACGTGGCCGAGCGGGTTTATGACCTGGCGGTTTCAGCCGAGGGGCGATTACTCGCGGTGGCGTGCGGTCAACCCGGAAGGCTGGGGGAGGTGCGGCTGTTCGACTTGGCCAGCGGCGAGCTTCGATCTGTTCCTGTCACTACTGCCGATGTCGTGTTTGCCGTGGCGTTCAGCAACGATGGTAATCGGCTGGCTGCCGGCAGTGCGGATAACAAACTGCGGTTGGTCGACGTCGAGTCCGGGAAGGTGACGCACGAATTGGGCAGCCACTCCGACTGGGTCAACTCTGTTGCGTGGAACGCCGATGACTCCCGTCTGGTCACCGCGAGCCGGGACAAGACGGCGAAAGTTTTTGACGCCAGTACCGGTGAACGACTTGTCAGTTATCTTGGTCACCAAAACTACGTTCGCGCTGCGTTGTTCCACAAAAATGGAAAAGAGATTTTTTCGATTGGCGATGATCAAAAGATGCACCACTGGAAAATCGAGGGGCCAAAAAAAGTGAATGACTCCTCAGCAAGCCGGAGCACGGCGCTGGCTATCGCCCGGATTGGCACCGAGTTGCTGATCGCCGGGGACGACCGATCAGTCCGCGCCTTCAACATCAATATCAAGGACGAGAGTCGCAAGTGGGACTGGCACAAAGACGCTGTGCTTTCGGTGGCTGTGTCCGCCGCCACACGCCAGGCAGCAAGCGGCGCCTACGATGGGGAGGTTGTTTTGTGGAACATCGACGAAGGAAAAATCATCCGCCGATTCCACGCCACGCCCGGTGGAGTTGAAGGCAAAGAAAATCCCCCTCTCCCTAGACAGGGAGAGGGCCGGGGTAAGGGTTGAACGCTAGTTTTCGAATGTGAGCTCGTCGTTGGCGAAGTTGATTCGGATGTTGTCGCCGGGCTTGAACTCGCCATCGAGCAGCCGCGTGGCCAGCGGATTGAGCAACTGCTCCTGCACGGTGCGCTTGAGCGGGCGGGCGCCGAATTGCGGATCGTAGCCGGCCTTGGCCAGGTGCCGCTTGGCGTTGTCGCTGATCTCCATCGTGAGCTGCTGGTCGGCCAGGCGCTTGGCCACGGCCCTGAGTTGAATGTCAACGATCACCCCGAGCTGATCCTCGTCGAGGCTGTGAAAGATGATAGTGTCGTCGATGCGGTTGATGAATTCCGGCCGGAACTGGGCCTTCATTTCGTCAGAGACTTTTTGCTCCATGTCCAGCCGGTCGACTTCGGTCGTTTTTCCGTCGAGGAAATAGTCCTGAATGATGTGCGAGCCGATGTTACTGGTCATGATGACAATCGTGTTTCGGAAATCGACCGTGCGCCCCTGGCCATCGGTGAGTCGGCCGTCGTCGAGCACCTGCAGGAAGACGTTGAACACGTCTGGATGTGCCTTCTCAATCTCGTCGAACAAGACCACGCTGTACGGCTTACGGCGGACGGCCTCGCTGAGCTGACCGCCTTCCTCGTGGCCGACGTAGCCCGGCGGGGCACCGATCAGGCGCGCCACGGTGTGTTTCTCCATGTACTCGCTCATGTCGATGCGAACCATCGCGGTTTCGTCGTCGAACAAAAACTCGGCGAGAGACCGTGCCAGCTCGGTTTTGCCAACGCCGGTAGGCCCCATGAAAACAAACGAGCCAATCGGCCGATCGGGATCCTGCAGGCCGCTCCGGGCGCGTCGCACGGCATCGGCCACGGCGGTGATGGCTTTTTGCTGGCCGACCACGCGCTTGCTGATGCGTTCCTCCATGTGTACGAGCTTTTGTCGTTCGCCCTCGAGCATCTTAGAGACCGGGATGCCGGTCCATGCGGCAACCACGGCGGCGACGTCTTCGTCGGTAACTTCCTCTTTCAAAAGCCGCTTGGTTTCCTCGGCCGCGTTGAGTGCCTGTTGCATCTCTTCGAGTTTTTTCTCCAACTCGGGAATCGTCTCGTAACGAATCTGTGCAGCGGCATTCAGGTCGCCCTCGCGCTCGGCCTTCTCCTGATCACGATGCGCCTCCTCGAGCTGGCTGTTGACGATGCTGACGGCATTGATCGACGCCTTCTCGTCCTGCCAACGCGCCTTTAACTCGTCGGACTGTTCCTTGAGATTGGCGAGGTTTTCTTCGAGCTTGCCCAAGCGCTCGCGGCTGGCCTCGTCCTTTTCTTTTTTCAATGCCGTGCGCTCAATCTCAAGCTGCATGATCTGACGCTCGAGCTGGTCGATCTCCGTTGGCATCGAGTCGAGTTCCATGCGCAGTCGCGAGGCGGCCTCGTCGATGAGATCGATCGCCTTGTCCGGCAGGAACCGGTCGGTGATGTATCGGTCGGAAAGGGTGGCGGCGGAGACGAGTGCGGTGTCCTGAATTCGGATGCCGTGGTGCACCTCGTAGCGTTCTTTGAGCCCGCGCAGGATGGCGATCGATGCCTCAACGCTTGGCTCGTCGACGGTGACCGGTTGGAAGCGCCGCTCCAGTGCGGGGTCCTTCTCGATGTATTTGCGGTACTCGTCGAGCGTGGTCGCGCCGACACAGCGGAGTTCGCCGCGGGCGAGCTGGGGCTTGAGCATGTTGGCGGCATCGGTTGCGCCCTCGGCGGCCCCGGCACCAACCAGCGTGTGCAACTCGTCGATGAACAGGATGATTTGCCCGTCACTGGAGGTGACCTCCTTGATGAAGGCCTTGAGGCGATCCTCGAATTCCCCGCGGTACTTCGCGCCGGCGATCATTGCGCTCAGATCCATGGCGATGAGGGTCTTGTCTTTGAGCGATTCGGGGACGTCGCCGCTGACGATACGTCGGGCCAGTCCCTCGGCGATCGCAGTCTTGCCGACGCCCGGTTCGCCGATGAGCACCGGGTTGTTTTTCGTGCGACGACTGAGCACCTGCATCACGCGACGGATCTCGTCGTCTCGCCCGATGATCGGGTCAATCTTCCCCTGACTGGCGAGTGCCGTGAGGTCGCGTCCGTATTTTTCCAGTGCCTGAAATTTATCCTCCGGGTTGGCATCGGTGACCCGCTGGTTGCCACGCACTTGGCCAAGCGCATCAAGCAGTCCCTCGCGCCCGAGATTGTGCGCCTTGAAAATGCGGCCAAGCGCATTGCCGCCCTTGGCCAACAGGCCGAGCAGTAGGTGTTCCGTGCTGATGAATTCGTCACCAAGCGAGTTGGCCTCCGCTTGGGCGGCGTCCATGGCCTGCTTGAGGTCCGGGCTCAGATAAAGGTCGGCGGAACTGGTGCCCTGCACCTTGGCCAAGCGACCAATTTCAGTCGCGAGGTCGGCCTGAAACTTGGCCAGATCCACACCGGTACGCTGCAGCAGGGTGGGGATGATTCCGTCCTGCTGTTGTGCCAGGGCTAATGCCAAGTGCTCGCCATCCACCTGCTGTTGTGAGTGTTGGTGAGCCAGTTCCTGCGCTGCCTGCAGCGCCTCCTGTGATTTGGTTGTCAGTTTGTCCAATCGCATAATCAACACGCCGACGGATGCCGCCGGCACTTATTACGGTTTATTTATAGCATAACTTGGCCGGTTTTGGGAAAGAAAAAAAATGAACCTTTTTTTGAGGGGGATAAACAAAAAAAGCCGGGCGGTGTGCCCGGCTAAAAAATTCGTTGTCCCAAGTCTCAGCGGCGATCGGTCATGCCGGGAATGCCATGTTCCCAAGGACGCTGTTTGTTCCACGGTTGGGCGGACTTGTTTTCAGGGTCCGGGCTCAGGCAACCGGTGGTGAGCGCCAAGACCACCAGTGCCATGCCAAGGGCGGCAGCGGATGCGATGGTCTTGAGTGTCCGCATCATGCGTTTTTAGTTGCGTTCGGAGAACACGTAGTCGCCGGCCTGAATGTCAGCGTTTTTGTAGTCCGGCATGATGTTGGCGATACTGCGGGATTTCTCGACGCTTAGAATTCGAAGGCGGCCCACCAGTTGGGCTTCGCTCCCGGCACCGCGCCCGACGAGTACCTCACCGTGCTCGCGGACACCCTGTTTTGCACCGACGTCCAGCACGACAAAGTCGTATTGGGAATCCACTGCAGTCACCTTTCCAGCGAGGTTGGGTGGCAGTGATACCTTCACCGAAGTGCCGGTGTAGCGGGAAAGCTCGACGCTCAATTTCTCCATACGGCCGAGGAGGATGCTGTTTTCAGCGATGAAATTGTCTCGCTCGTTGGTGACACCTTCCAGTGTGGCCAGGCGCTGCCGGATGGAGTCGCGGGTGCCGTATTCCATCTCAAACTGGCGCCAGCGTTCGCTGATTTGCCGGGACTCAACTAGGTCGGCCGTGGCCTGATTCAAGTTGGCCAGATGTTCGTCGGCACGCTGTGTTTGGCGGGCAACGGCTTGTTGTAGAGTGCCAATCTGATCTCCAAGTCTTGCAGCATTTGATTCGGCAGCACTTGCGCGATCTTCAGCAGCTTTCTGTGCCTCTTCGGCAGCATCCTTCGCCTGATTGGCAGTATCACGTTCCCCGGTCATGGACGCGAGATCGGTTGTCAGCCCCTCAATCTTCGTGCTGACGTTGTTGAATGCGAACCAACCGGATGCCCCGATGGCGATCAATGTAATGGCTAAAAGTAATCGAACCATGTGTTAAGTTCCTAAAAGGGCGTGGAGCCTATCGCTGTACCGGGGCGAAGTCAATGGCCGGTTTCGCGAAAAAACCCGCTTTTTGGGGCGACAGGACTCAGAGCCAGAGGAATTCGGAGCTGGCCTTGGCCTGAAGCCGCTGATTCCCGGCGACCATGCGCTCGGCCATCACGCGTCCCACAGCAAACAGGAACTCAGAGGCCAGCAATGGTTGGGTCTTGATCATGCTCCGGAATTGTTCGTGGGACATGAACAGCAGTGTGCTGTGGCTTAATGCGATGACATCCGCAGAGCGGGGCGTCTGGCTGAACATCGCCACTTCCCCGATGAAGCTGCCGGCCATGACATCAGCGAGGGTTGTGTCCTGCCCACCGGCGATAATGCGCACTCGAGTTCCACCGGAAAGTACCATGTAAAGGCCGTCCCCCGGGCTATCTTTCTTCATGACGATGCCGCCCTCCTCGATCTCCATGATGCTGCAGTGGCGGATGAATTGCTCCAACTCCTCTTGACCGAACTTGGCCAAGGCGTCGAATTGCCTAAGATCCTCGACGGTTATGGAACCTTCCGCTTTGCCAAGTTCTACGGCGGTGGGTAAAGGGGCGGTACTGGCGTGATACTTGGCGAGGGCTTCGCCCAATGCGGGGAGGGACTTGGCCGGTTTCCAGCTATTGATGCCCTCGGCAAACACCCACGTGTCCGGCGTCACACGGCCGTCAGCCACCCAATCCAGCAGGATGTCTAGGTTTACAGGTCCGTAAACCATATTGTCGCTGGCCCATACCTTATATTGAATCTCCTCAGAGTCGTTCGTCATGCGCAAAATGTGCCCTTGGCCAAGCGCGTTGGCGAGGAAAACCAGTTACTGGTCGGCTTTGTGTTGGCGGAGGTTGTTGTGGAGGATCATCACCGGCGGCCCGCGCTGTTCCCAGGTCTTGATGAGAAACTCCGGCACGTGGATGGCCTTGTCCGGGCCGTAAGTGTAGTTGCCAAGCGCGAGGTCGATATCGCCGTCGCCATCCACGTCCCCGGCGTCCATCGTCAGCCAGCGGCCGCTGATGCAGGCGCGGAAGGTGTTCGGCTTGAACCGGCCGTTGTCGTTTTCAAAATAGACAAAGCTCTCCCGTGGCGTTGTTTTGTAGTTCGGAAAATAGG
>WTHH01000348.1 GCA_011523195.1 Verrucomicrobiales bacterium | reverse complement strand
GCTCTGGAATTATTGTCTAGATTGAGGTTCTCGATCATTTCGCGATTGGCTGCGTTGTCCAAGCCGGTGTCGATCACGTTTTTCATTGCCAGCTCATATCGGATCAGGCGATAGCCAGTCTCGGGATATGCGGACGCTGAATTGTTTTCCGCCACCACATCCCAGCTTGCCTCGCTGGGAATTTCTGTCTTGAGAAACTCAACCCAGTTTGAGCCGCCCTTGAATCCAACATTTCGGACGGGGTGGTGCAGCGTGCCACGCAGTTCGGAACTCATCCGGTTCAAGATCAAGCGGGCACTGGCGATGCGTTCCGTCTCAAGGATGAGATCCGACCTGAAGCGGCTAGATTTTTGATAAAAATACATCGCCGTAGCGAGCAAGCCGACAGCGATCACTACAGCGAACAGCACCTCAAGAAGCGTGAAGGCTGCTCTCCGTCGCTGTCGCTTGGCCAAGCGCGGTTGGGTGATGTTGCTCATCGTTTACTCATCTGGCAGCAAGGGCGACGCTTGGTCTCGGATCATTCGGGCAAGGCGTGTCTCCCGACCAAGTTCCTCCGATTGAATGATGACTTCCACCAACGACAGGCCTCCGCCCATGTTCAGATCTTCGCTTGGCTCGGTTACCTCGATCTGCCAGGTCCACTTTTCGAATGGCGGTTCGAACACAGTAGGGGGGGCGGTCTCTAGCGGTTTCAGCCCAAGTTCAATCTCGGCGAGAGTTGAAGTTGCCAGATTCGCGCCATCCAATTCATGCCGCATCCGATCCATGCTGCGGAGTGATGCACTGAAGCTGCTGGAGATGATGGTTACGGAAAAAGTGAACAGCACGAGCGCCAGCACAATCTCGAACAACACAGCTCCGGTGTTGAAGCGGCGGCTGGTTTGATGGGAGGAGTTGATCATGGCGCCGGTTCCGCTTGGCCAAGCGAGGCCTCGGCCTCGAGTACTTCGTTCGTGTCCGGACCGGCTGTTTGCTCCGGTAAAATTTCGATGAGTTGATGTTTAACGGTGCCGGTGTAGCCCATCAACTCAACGATCGATTTGTTCAGGTTTTCCGGGTTGATGTCGGCGAGTTGAATGCGGGCCGAATTGCATGACCCATCGGGAAAGAAGTGAAGGATTGGCAGCGTGTACTCCACCTGGTCAGGGGAGTTGTCTGTTGGAGTTTCACCACTGGAGTCCGTCTCGGTGTTGATCCTTGCCATTTGGGCATCGAGTCCCGACAGCTGAATTGACTCGATCTTCACGAGTTCGTTTATCCCCTCAGTGAAAGATGCCGAGTTCGCGAGTGACTTGAACTGCCCGGGCATTTCGACCGGATTCGGCTCCCACTCAACCACGGGATAGTCCTCCGCGGTTGACGCAATCTCGACTGTGTTTGTGGAATCGGTTTGGGCGGAAAGATTTCCCGATTCAGATTCTATCGGGCCGAATCGGATTCGTACCCGCTTGCCGCTTCGCTCCGCCTCGCTTCGTGCGAAGCGAAACAGGGATTCCATTCGATTGGCGCCCTCAGAAAGAGAAACACCGCGGCCCATTGAGCTGTACTCAAAAACCGCGGCGCCAAAAAGAAGCATCACTATCACCAGCACCAAAAGAAGCTCCAACAGCGAAAACCCCTTGTTGGATGTGCGAGCGAAGTGCTGCCGGTTATTCATTACCGGTCGTTGAATCGCCGGCTTCGCCTAAATCTTCAAGGCTTTCGACTTCCTCCTCCTGTTCTTTGTCGCCGATATCGTCTTCATCGCCACCTATACCGTTCGGGCCCATCGAGTATAGTCGGTAATCTGGATCCTCGGGTTGCTTGAATTCTGGATCGGCGGGTTCATAAACTAGTTGATTGCCCCAGGGATCAGTTAAAGCTGTGTCTTTCTTCACGTAGGGACCGCTCCATTTTGCTCCTAGTCTCTCGTTTTCATATTCCGGTTTTTTTAAAAGGGCCAATAAACCGCCATCTTCCTCTGTAGGGTAGCGACCGATGTTTAGTCGATAGTTGTCCAGTGAGCTTCGGACGTTGTCGACAAGTATCTTTGCGGCATTTCTTTCAGCCCCTTCTTGTTGGGGAATGAGGTTGACGACTACTGCCGTGGCCACTAATCCGATGATCACGAGCACCAGAAGAATTTCGATGAGTGTGAACGCACCCTTGCGGGACTTTCGTGAGTTTAACTTGAGTTTCATTAGTTTTATACCGGTAAAATTGCCTGTTTCGCTTCGCACGAAGCGAGGCGGAGCGAAGCGGCAAGCGGGTACGAATC
>WTHH01000518.1 GCA_011523195.1 Verrucomicrobiales bacterium | reverse complement strand
GATGGCCTGTTCGACGGCCTCGCGGACTTCGTTCTCGATCGCGGCGGGAAACCTTGGGATTTCGCGGTGTGGTTGATCGAACATGTGTCCGGAGAACAAAGCGATTTTAGGAAGCGCAAAACAGTCGTCCAGTTGGCGTTTGTCCTGACCAAGGTGTTGCAACAGGAACCGTGCCTGGCTCCGAGTTCGGCTGACCTCCGCTGCACCGGGGTGGTGTTCGGTGGTGGCCTTGCGGTAAAACTTGCTGGCGGTGTCCAGATCGCCCACGACCAGTGCAGCCTCGGCGGCAGTGGCTTCGAGCCAATAAAACTCACCCGAATCGGGAGCCGCCTTGGCGAGGCTTTCCTCGCAGATGGCGCTCACATCACGGGCGATGGCCTCCGCTTTTTCCGTTTCCCCGGCAACCAGTGCCATCGAGGCGGCGTTGATCCCGGTGTAGTAACCGCCGGACGACTCGTAGCCTTCCAGATAAAACCCGAGGCTCTGGAGCAGATGATAATCGGCCTCCTCCTCGGTGGAGGAAAGCATCCAGAGGTCCTTGTGTGTGCGGGCCAGGATGCCCATCGTTTCCTCGTCGTCGTGGCCCTGTTTTCGGAGCTCCTCGAGAATGTCATTGGCTCCGCTGGTGGTGCCTGTTCGGGCGAGGGAAAGAGCCTTGAGTTGGAGCAGTCGAACCTCGTCCGGGAAATAGGCTAAGCCTTCATTGGCGATGTCATATGCCAGAAAGGATTCACCCAGCTTGAGAGCTGCATCGACCGCACGACGATAAATATCGCTGTTGCGAGCCCAGACAACCGGGGAATGCGACTCCCATACCGCCCGCAGTGTGGCGAGACTCCCCCCGTTTTGCTTCACCTTAGCCAAGGCCTCAGACGCAAGTGCTTCAATGGCTTCCGATTGTGATTTTTCTTCGGGCAACGGTCGTGAGAAACTTTGCCCGAATTGGTCTCATATGGGCAAATCAATTTCCATTATGATGCTATTGGCCAAGCGGAGGTAGTTGCAACTGAGCCCGCATTAAGAACCCTAGTCCAACTCCCGTCGTTCATTAGCTGTCCTAATGAAAAGTATTAGAAATTTAAATGTTGCCTCATTTTTTGTGCTGTGGAAAAATGTCTGTCCTTTTTTGCGGAGGCTGTCCGTTGGCCTTTGGCCAAGCGGACTGTGTGGAATGCCGGGTTCGGGCAAGGGAAGGTACTCAGTCCGAGACAACCCGGCATCGTTGTCTCTCCATACATTTTTTGCTGAACATGAGCAAACAGACAGGACAAATTGGATTTCCTCAAAAGCAGGGTCTCTATGATCCGGCCAATGAGAAGGATAGTTGTGGCGTCGGATTCGTGGCCAACTTGAAGGGCGCGCCGAGCCATCAGAACGTGCTCGATGCGCTGGAGATGCTGGGCAATATGGAGCATCGCGGCGGTTGCGGGTGCGAGCCGAATACCGGCGATGGCGCGGGGATTTTAGTTGGATTGCCCGAGGGTTTCCTGAGGACGGTGGCCAAGGAGGACCTCCGTGTAGACCTGCCCGAGAAGGGGCGGTTTGGCGCGGGGCTGGTGTTTTTGCCCAAGGATGATGCCGAACGGCAAAAGTGCATCGCGGCGGTGGACGCCATCATCGCCGACCAGGGCCAGCAGTGCCTTGGCTGGCGCGAGGTGCCGACGGAACCCGATGCCGCCAATGTCGGCCCGGCGGCGCGCGCGGCGGAGCCTTACATCATGCAGCTTTTCATTGGCGCGGCTGACGGGCTGGAGGGCGATGACTTTGAGCGGCAGCTTTATGTGATCCGCAAACGCGCCAGTCATCAACTGCGCTTTGACGAATCAATGGAGGAGCGGTTGCTCTTTTACATCTGCAGTCTGTCTACGAAGGTGATGATTTACAAGGGCATGCTCAACACCGAGCAGGTGCTCAAGTATTACACCGACCTTGCCCGCGACGATTTCGCCACACACCTGGCGATGGTGCATTCGCGCTTTTCGACGAACACCTTTCCGAGCTGGGACCGCGCGCAGCCTTTCCGGTTCATGAGCCACAACGGCGAGATCAACACGCTGCGCGGCAACGTGAATGCCATGCGCTCGCGGCAGGGCACGTTGGAGAGCGATTTGCTCGCGGATGATTTGCAAAAGCTGTATCCGATCATGGAGCCGGAGTGCTCCGACTCGGGCAACTTCGACAACGCGCTGGAATTTTTGCTGATGACCGGTCGCACGCTGCAGGAGGCGGTGTTGCTGATGGTCCCCGAGGCGTGGCAGAAG
>WTHH01000074.1 GCA_011523195.1 Verrucomicrobiales bacterium | reverse complement strand
CTCCACGCTCATGTACATCAAGAGCAAGGAACTGCTCCCAGTCGATCAACAGGTCGTCGTTGAAGATGAGGATGAGGACGACGAACCCCGGTGGGACTTGATCCGACAGTTGGTCGAATATCGCAAATTCAAAGACGCGGCCGATGACTTCAAGCGGATGGAGTGGGAGCGCGAACAAAGTTTTCTGCGACAGGGTGCCAAGCCGAAAGTCCCGGCGCTGCCACCAGAGAAGGCGAAGCCTGCCTCCATTTTTGACCTCGTGGGGGCTGTCAACGACATCCTCAAGCGCTTCGATGAATCGGAGAAAAAACGGGAGGAAGATACCCGTAACATCATTGCTGATCAATGGACGGTCTCTCAAAAAATCGAGCTAATTCGGAAATTAATCGAGGAAAAAGAGGGCGTTCTTTTTACCGAACTTTTTGAGGATGCCGAGAGTCGGCAGGAGGTGGTCGTCACGTTCCTCGCGGTACTGGAGCTGGTGAAACTCAAGGTGCTTGTTTGCGTGCAGGGAGAGCGGTTCGGTCAGATCGAGTTGGCTCAGCGCACTGAGGCGGACGAATTACCGGACTTGCCGGAGGATAATGATGAAGTTGAAGAGGTTGAGCCGGATTTTGAACCGGAGTCAGTCGGCTTCAACGCCGCCCATGTGGAGGTTGAGGAGGCAGAGGCGTTGCCCAGCAAAACTGCGGGACTTGAGTTGCCCGGCAGCGGGGACGGCGAGGTGTTGACCATGGAGGTGGGCGAACTGGCCCACAAGGAGGGCGAGCCGATAACGTTCGAGATTCCCGACGAGGATGAGCTGGACGAGCCATTCGACGATCCGAACCTTCGCGAGTTGCCGTTGACCTCGGATATTCCGCTTGGCCAAGCGGAGCCTAAGGAAGAGGAGACAGCCAAACGATTGGCCAAGTCCGTGGCCCCGGCGTGGACATCCGAACTAAACCTCAGTCACCCAACGAGGGACCGATTTGTGGCGGTAGCTCTGCTGGTCGTCGTTACCGTGCTGCTGGCGTTGATCGTATTTTAGCGTCCCCAGCGCGACCGGCTTGTGAGTCGAGACAGGCGATCCTCAAGTTCGCGATCGTCGAGCGCCATCAACTGCCAGCGTTTCAATCGCTCTGCCTTGCCGAAGAAGCTTAGTGTGGCCTGAAGTCGTTCCTCCACCTCGAACAAATCATAGGGTCGCTTGGCATCCGCGACGATATGTGGCCGGATTCGCTCGTAATCCTGCATGATGCGGGCCTGAATTTTCTCGGGGTTCCAGATCGTGCCGAGCAGGTAGTTTATGGCTTCCTCCAGCAACAGGTTGCCTTCGTCAGTGGAGCGGAATGCAGCGACCACCGCGCTGCGGCCACGGCTGGAACCAAATAGGCTGTTGTTGCTGTTGCGGAAAAGTTGATCGGCCCCGTGGGGGATGAAGTAAAATTTTCGATCAGTCGGGTTGCGGTAGACTCGGTAATTGTTCGGGGAAAGGTAGCCATCCCAATGGTCGCAGAGAATCTCCATCGCCATAAACCGCGCGAAGTGCCCAAGATCAACCCAGTCTTCCAAATGAGTCAGGTCGTTAGTGTCCTCCGCACGCTTGGCCGCCTCTGTAAAACCCATCAACAGCCCACGCTGGGCACGTTTGGGGTCGCTGTCGAGATCGAGGTTTTTCCAATTGGAAATATCAGTTGGTCCCTCGTAAAGGTCGCCTTTCGTGTCCTTAAACCAACGGGCAAGAAAATCCTCGGTCGAGGCTTCCACCTGCACGTACAATCCAAACGGGTCGCCGTTTACAGAAACCGTCGCATGGCCGACGCGTGGCGCGGGCAGGCCGGCCTCGCGGAACAGCGCGTAGCCGAGCCGCTCGCGGATGTAAGTTGAATCTTGGGCGGCATTGTTGAGCTGAAGTTTTTTCAGCCCCATGAACCGTTGCCCGTTTTTGAAGGCGTTGAACTTGACCGTGAATCCGTTTTTGTTTTGCCCATCGAACGGCCGGAAGCTGCCGATGAATCCCTTGAGCCGGACACCCACGTTTTCGAGTTTGACATCGCCCGATTCGAACTTCGCCTTCACAAACACTTTGGGTTCCTTCTTCAGGCTCTCGATGCTCTCAGGCGAGAGGGTAATCTTGTACGCAGGCACCTCGTCCCCGTCGAAAAGCTTCGAGGCTTCATCCGTCTGCTTGAGAGGCTTGAGGAACGCGCCGGAAGGACTGAGTTTGGCCGGGGCGTCGATCGGGTTTCCCTTGCCCAAGGGCTGCAGGGCATCGTTTATAGCC
>WTHH01000391.1 GCA_011523195.1 Verrucomicrobiales bacterium | reverse complement strand
CTATATTTCAAATTCATTGATAAGTGATTTTATAGATTAGATTTCTGTTTTCAGGCCTCATCTCAAAAACATACATTTCCCTTTGTTTTCTTTGACCAAACGATTAAATAATTAGATTGCACGCCAAAATTAGGAAAGTACATGATTTGCCCCCCCGCAGATGACTGACTCCAAACCCAAGTCTTCCCGACTGCCAATGGCCCTTGCTGTGACTTATGTGCTGCTGTTTGTCGTAGCGGTGCCTTGGTACTGGGGCGAGGGCGGCTCCAAGCCGGTGCTGGGCATGCCGCTCTGGGCGGTAGTTAGCATCGGGGTTTCGTTTTTGATCTCCTGCCTGACCGCCTGGGCGGCGTTCCGCACTTGGCCAAGCGATGGCGATGACAGGGAGGGCGGCTCGTGAGCAAGATTCCCCTTGGACCGGCGGAGCTAGGGTTCATCGCGCTGTACCTGTTTTCGTTGATCGGCATCGGCTACTGGGGGATGCGTGCCCGCAAGGAGAACTCGCTCAAGGATTTTTACCTCGCCGGCTCAGGGGTCGGTTTCATGGTCTTGGTGCTCACGCTGTACGCGACGCAGTACAGCGGTAACACGCTGTTTGCATTTACCGGTAAAACTTTCCGAATAGGCTACGCTTGGTTGATGAGTGTGCATTTCATGACATCGATCATCGTCGTCTATCTGGTGTTTGCGCCCAAGCTGCATCGCTTGGCCAAGCGCGAGACTTTCATCACGCCGGCGGATTATCTTGAGTACCGTTTTTCGCACCGGCCCTACACGGTGTTGTCGTCGATCACGATGGTGCTGGCGATCAGCAACTATCTGCTGGCCCAACTGACAGCAATGGGGTTGCTGTTGCAGGGCATGACCGACATCAATCCGCGGACGGCATTCGTCGCGGGGGTTATTTTACTGACGGTGATTATGCTGGTGTACGAAACGCTGGGCGGCTTTCGAGCGGTGGCTTGGACGGACATGATTCAGGGAGGCATCCTTATGATAGGGTTCGTGATCCTGCTGTTCGTCGTACTCGACCACTTTGGTGGGCTGGGAAAAAGCTACGAGCTACTGCGCTCTGCCGAACCGGAAAAGGTGGCCGTGCCGGATGCACGCACAAACCTGCGATGGTTCAGCTACATCATCGTCGTGGGACTGGGTGGCGCGTTGTATCCGCAGGCAATCCAACGCATTTACGCCGCACGCAGCCAGCGAGTGCTTCGAAACAGTGTGGCCACGATGGCGTTCCTGCCACTGACGGCTTCGCTGATCGCGGTGCTTGTTGGCGTTACGGCGGCCGCCTCGACCGAACCGTCGCTGGCTTCACTAACCAATGCCGATTCGGACCGGGTGTTCAGCGAAGTCTGCCGGATCGTGATGGAAAAATCGGTCCTGCACAAATGGCTGATCGTGGTGTTGCTCGCAGCCGTACTCGCGGCGCTGATGTCCACTGCCGACTCTGTGTTGCTATCAGTCTCATCGATGCTGACCAAGGACATTTACCATCGGCAGATCAACCCCAACGCGAGCGACTCGCGGCTGACAACGATCGGCAAAATGACCTCGTGGGTCGTAGTCGCCATCATGGCCGGCTTGGCCATCTACCTAAACTCACTCGAAAACAAGCCGACACTGGTCAAGCTGATGGACATGAAATTCGACATGCTAATGCAACTCGCGCCCGGCATCATCCTCGGTGCATATTGGCGCGGAATGAAATCCGACGCGACGTTTTGGGGACTTGTATGCGGTCTCGTGACCATCTTTGCACTCTACCGGTTTGACACGCTGGACAACTGGGGTGTGCACGCCGGCATCTTCGGTTTGGCGGTCAACCTGTTGGTTGTTTGGGCCATATCGGTGCTTGGTCCAAGGAAAGCCTAGGAAGACAATCCCGTCCCTGTTTCCACACTAGTGCAACTCTGGCCCCGAGCGCTTGGCCAATTTCATTTGCGGGGCAAGCGCTTTCCGTGAACACTGCCGCCCGAATGAATCGATTGTTCAGTGCGCTCCTTTTGCTTGGCCTGTGCGTCGGCGTGATAGCTGATGAGTACAATTACGAGCGTACCAAGAATATCGTCTACAAGGAGATCGACGGCGAATCGCTCAAGCTCGACGTATACATCCCGGAGGGCGAGGGGCCGTTCCCGGCAGTGGTCGTCGTGCACGGCGGTGCATGGCGTTTTGGCTCAAAGGGACAGTTGTCCATGTATGCGCGGGATCTGGCCAAGCGCGGCTACGTTTCGTTCGCGATCAATTATCGGCTCGCCCCAAAGCACAAAAGCCCGGCGCAAACCGAGGACTGCCGCGACGCCGTCCGATGGGTTCGTCAAAACGGACACAAGTACAAGGCCGACCCGAAGCGCATCGGCGCGATGGGCTACTCCGCAGGCGGCCACCTCGTCTCGATGCTGGCCACCACCGGTCTGAGCAAGGCGGATGATCCTAAGGGTGTCGGCACGAAAATCGTGGCCGCCGTGGCTGGCGGTGCGCCGACCGATTTTCGCACCGTTCGTGAAAACTCCCGCTCACTCGCCTACTGGTTCGGGGGCAAGCGCTCGGAAAAACCGGAGGCCTACGCCGCCGATTCCCCCAACGCGTTCGTCGATAAAAACGACTCGCCGATTTTCTTTTACAACGGCTCGATCGATGCGCTCGTGCACCCGAAAAAACATCCGACAGTGGGCTTCCTCGGGCCGACCGCACTGCACGAGTCGCTTAAGGCAGCCGGCGTGGACACCGGTTTGTACATCGCCCGAGGCGCAGGCCACCTTGCGATGGTCCTCAACAAAAAGGCGCAGAACACCGGCTACGCATTCCTTGACACACACCTCAAGCCGTCAAATACGCTGCGTGTTTTTTGGCTCGCCGGCCAGTCGAATATGCAGGGTCAGGGCGTCGTCGATTTTGATCATCCCAAGCACTACAATGGCGGCAGGGGTATTCTAAAAAACGTGATGAAGACCTCTGAGCACGCCGACCGATACAGGCACATCGTCGATGCCAACGGCGACTGGATCGTGCGGGACGACGTGTTTATCCGTTACCAAACCAAGGAGGAACTCAAGACCGGTGGCTTGTCAATCGGCTTCACCGGCTACGGTGGCAAACACCACATCGGGCCGGAGTTTCAACTGGGCCACCTCGCCGGCGACGCATACGACGATCCAGTGCTGCTCATCAAAACCGCCTGGGGCGGCAAGAGCATTCACAAGGATTTCCGGCCGCCCAGTGCGGGCGGCACCACCGGCGAATTCTTCACCAAGATGCTGGCTGAATACCGCGAGGCCCTAGCCAAGCTGAGCGATGAGTTCCCGCACTTGGCCAAGCGCAAGCCGGTGCTTGGCGGCTTTGTCTGGTTTCAAGGCTGGAACGACATGTTCAACGACGAGGCCCGCAACAATTATCAGGCAAACCTTGTGCATCTTATCAACGACATCCGCAAGGAAGTCGGCCAACCCGACCTGCCGGTGGTGATCGGCGAACTTGGCAACGACGGCCCCAAAGCCGGCAAATCGATGCTCGCCATTCGCGCCGCACAAAAGGCCGCCGCCGAGGCGCTTGGCCCGAAAACCGCGTTCGTGCCAACCACGCAATTCGCCCGGCCGGCCAAGGAATCACCCAACGTCACCCACGGGCATCACTGGTACGGCAACGCCGAGAGCTACTTCCTCATCGGCGACGCGCTTGGCCAAGCGCTGATCAATCTCAACGACAAATAATTTCATGTTCAAACACATCAAACAAACCGCACTCATCACCGCCATCGGCCTCGGGGCGCTTGGCCAAGCGACAGCCGAGGAGAAGGAGAAAAAGTTTTACGATCCGATTCCGAAAAAACTCGAGGGCTGGACGATCAAGGTGGACCCCAAGCTGCTCAAGAAGGAGCACAAGGAATTTAAAAAAGAAGTCTTCAAGTCGCTGGCCAACCACCTGCAGCGCATCAAGTACATTCTCCCTGAGGCCAAGGTGAAAGAGTTGCAAAAACTCCCAATCTGGCTCGACTACCATTACGAGCCGCTCAGCTCCATGCAGTATCACCCCGGTGCAACATGGCTCCGCGCCAACCGGCACGACCCCCGGCTCGTCAAGCATGTCCACATCCCCCGCGCCAAAGCGCTGCTAAGCCGCGGCCAATGGGCCAAGCACCCGTACGTCATTCTGCACGAGCTGGCACACGCCTATCACGACCAAGTGCTCGAGGGCGGTTTCAAAAACAAGGCGGTCGCCGACGCCTACAACGAAATCAAGAAAAACGGCAGCTACGACAAGGTGCTGCTCTACACCGGCCGAACCGTGAAGCATTACGCGCTCACCACCCCGATGGAGTATTTCGCCGAGAGCACCGAAGCGTATCTTGGCGTGAACGATTTTTACCCCTTCGTCCGTGCCGAGCTAAAGGAACACGATCCCCGGATGTTCGAGATTCAGAAAAAGATCTGGGGCGAGGTAAAGTAGCGAAATCGTCTCGCGCTTGGCATGCGCTGGAAGGAAGAGCCCGCGAGTCCGCAAATTATCACCACCGCTTTGCCAGGCGCTACGGATGAAACGGCGGAGCCTCGGACTGCCGCTCACCATCGATCACTTCGCCGACGAACTTGGCTAAGCGCTCGGTGACCCGCTCGAACCACTCCTCCCCCTGCTCCGCCGTGGCCAGTCCGGGGTTCGGGTCCGTTTGATCGGCCACCGCGTCGGCGCGCACATTCTCGGGGAACTTGGCCAAGGCGATGGAGGTCTCGAATTCTTGGGCGTGCCCAGGCAGATCGTCCGGCATGTGCTTGGCACCCTGTAGCAGTTCGTCGGCGTCCGCTTGGCCAAGCGTATCCCAATACGAGAGAAAGTGCAGGTTCACGCCCTCGAACCGTCTCAGGAATTGATCCCACGTGGCGCGTATCGGCTCGATGTTTCCGCCGTGACCGTTGACGACGATGATGTTCCGAAACCCGGCGCGCACCATGCTGTCGATCATATCTCCCAACACGGCAAGGAAGGTGCCGGGGCTGAGCGTTAGCGTGCCGGGGTGACGCATGTGATGCTCGCTGATCCCGCACATCAACCCTTCGGTGACGAGCACGCGCGGAGCCAATCTCTCAGCCACTGCGCGGGTGACGACATTGACGCTGCGCCAATCGTGCTCCATCGCCATATGCTCGAGGTGTTGCTCGATTGCTGCAACCGGGATGAGACAACCGGCCAGTTCGCCGGAGGCCATTCGTTCGCGAAACTCACGGCGGGTGAGTTTGCCGAGGAGGATTTCCGGTTCGGAAGCGCTCATGATGCCGCCTCGCTTTTTAGTTCCCTGGCGATCTGGTAGCAACTGACCGCCGCCCAGCACCATGCCAAAACCAGCATCCCAAAACCGATCGTCCCCGGTATGATCAGTGATTTGTTCTGCTGTAGGAATACTGTCGGATCGATCGGAGCGTTGGAGTCCATACCGTGAAACGCAAAGTTGAACAGGACGATAAACAGGCAGAGCGTGAGCAAACCGCCGATGAGCGCCATCGTGGCCTGAATGCCGCCGGAGATTCTCCGGCCGGCCATCAGCGTCCCCAGCCCGGGCCACGCCAGAAGATTGATCCCGGTGACACCCCAGAAGTTGACTGGCCCTTTTTCGCTCACGTGTGCCCGGAAGCTAGGCGAAGCCGCCCCGGTGGGCGAGTGATTTCGGGTGGCTACGGCTTGCAATTGGTCTGCCGTCCGGTACGGTTTCCCGCCTCGAGTTCCAATTTCTCAGGACATGAAAAACGTATCAAAACTACTGGTTGCCCTGTTGGCCGTAACGGCGGTGAGCGCTTCTGCAGCGCCGAAACAGTGGCTGGATTACAAGGGCAGAAAAGGCCCCGGCAAGGGCAAAAACATCGTCCTCATCTCCGGAGACGAGGAGTATCGCTCCGAGGAAGCCATGCCACTGCTGGCCGGCATCCTCTCGCGATTCCACGGCTTCAACTGCCGCGTGGTGTTTGCCATCGACCCCAAGAGCGGGCTGGTCGACCCAAACAACCGCAACAACATTCCCGGACTCGAGGCATTAAAGGACGCTGACCTGATGGTCATCGGCACCCGCTTCCGGGACCTACCGGACGATCAAATGGCCCAAATCGACGCCTACCTAAAGACCGGCAAACCGGTGATCGGCATGCGCACCGCCACCCACGCCTTCAATATCGGCGGCAACAAGACCTATGCCCATTACAGCAACGGCTACAACGGCCCAAAGAAGGAATGGCAGGGTGGCTTCGGCAAACTCATCCTTGGTGATTTTTGGAAAAACCACCACGGGGGTCACAAAACTGAGAGCACCGTTGGCATCATTGCACCGGGCGCGGGAAATCACCCGACCACCCGCGGCATCAAGAACGGCGACATTTGGGGTCCTAGCGACGTCTACGGCGTACGCCTGCCGCTGCCGGAAGGTTCACAGCATATCATTCTCGGACAAGTCACCAAGCGCAAGGGCCCTCGCACGAACGACATTTACTTCGGCCTAAAGCCGACCGATGACGAAGCCGTCGAGGGAAAAAAGAACGACCCTATGATGCCGGTCACGTGGATCAAGAGCTATCAGGTGCCAGGCGGCAAGAAGGGGCGCGTCTACACGACGACGATGGGTTCCTCCACAGACCTTGTTGTCGAGGGCTCCCGCCGCATGATGGTCAACGGCGTCTACTGGCTGCTCGACCTCGAGATTCCCACGGACGGCACGAAGGTGGATCTCCCCGGCAAATTTGACCCGAAGGAGTACAGCTTCCGCTCCAAGGACTACTGGCCGAAGCAAAATAAGCGCCCGGGCGACTTCCGCCTCAAGCGCCAAAAAAAGAAATAGTCCCTCGCAGACTTGATTTCATTTTTCCGACGAAAAGGTAGGCTGCCACAAAAAGTGGCGCCTTCCTTTTTTGACACCAGAGGGACGAACCAGCGAGTCCGGGAAAGGAGCGGGGACATTCCTGTCCCCGAAAAAGAATCCAAACCAACCTGCTTGACCAAGCGCTGGAGTCGGATTCCGCTTGGCCTGTCTCTGATCGTCCTTTCCCTGTTCGCCCTCACCGGCTGCAAGCCACCCAAGGTCTCGCCGATCATTTTCCGCGTTATGACCTATAACATCCATCACGGGGAGGGGCTGGATGGGAAGGTCGATCTCGACCGTATCGCCAAAGTCATCACGAACGCGAACGCCGACGCGGTCGCCCTGCAGGAGGTCGACCAAAACACGAAGCGCACCGGTGGCATCGACATGGCAGCCGAGTTGGCCAAACGAACCAACATGCACGTGGCATTCGGGGCCAACCTCGATTTTCAGGGTGGCAAATACGGCACCGCCATCCTCAGCAAACACCCGATTGAGTCTTACGAAAACCATGTGCTCAAGCAAGCTCGCGATGGTGAACCGCGCGGCGTCCTGCAGGCCTTGCTCGACGTTGGCCAGGGGAGACTGCTGTTCGCCGGCACGCACCTCGACCACACGAGGGACCAGGGCGAAAGGCTGTTCAGCCAGACGCAGTTTGATGAATTGTTCGCAAAATACGAAGACCTGCCAATCATCTTCTGCGGCGACTTCAACGACACACCCGGCAGCGAACTGCACAAGCGCATGAGTGAAAACTGGTTCGACTCATGGGAACTCGTTGGACAGGGCCCTGGCCTGACGATGACCAGCGATAACCCAACCCGGCGAATCGATTACGTCTGGGTATCCGACAAAAAAAACTTCAAGCTCCGCTGGACGGACGTGCCGAAAACGGATGCCTCCGACCATCTGCCGGTCGTGGCCGAGATGGAGTTCAAGCCGGCCCCGCACCCGATGGACGACGCCCAACTCGCCCTCATCATCATCGTGATGACCCTCCTGAGCGCCATCCCGATCCTGATTGGCCTGACTATCTTCAAGGCGAGCCGCCGTAATTCGAAGCCAAGCTAATACCTTCTATCGGTCCCATACGACCCATCGGCCCTCAATACTCCACATACTCCGCGTAGCCGGCCTGGACCAAAGCGTCGTTCGCGTTCACGTTGCTGCGGCCCTGTTTCACGACGATTTCGCCGAGGTAGCGGCCTTACTTGCCACACTTGTCGCGAATGGTTTGCAGCAACACCTACCTGCCGAGAATCAGTTCACGCAGAAAATCGCGACTCGCCAAACCGGCCTTGCGATTGGCCCCACGAATCTCCGGCGCGTTGATCCGCGCGAGCCGGATCTTCTCACCGCGCACGGTGACCTTGAAGCCGAGGTCGACCTCCGCCGTGCAGGTGTCGCCATCGTACACCGCCGTGATGGTCGCCCGATAGTGGTACAGTTTTGCAGGGGATAAACTGGCCATAACCCAAGCGTACTTGGCCAAGCGCGGAATATCCACTACCGTCTTGGCCATGAAGTCTCAGCCTCTTTCCCGACGCCGGGCGCTGCATCGTTCGGCTGCGCTTGGCCTTGGCGCGGTGCTCGCCCCGCACATTCGCATACAGGCGGCCAAGCCCTTGGCCAAGGTGCACGACATCCGCGTCGTCAGCCTACGGCCGAACCATTACCACGGCTGGCCGACACTGACCCGCCGGCGCAACGGCCAGTTGCTGCTCATCTGCACCGGCGGACGCGAGGGGCACGTCTGCCCTTTTGGCCAGGTGGAATTGATGCGCTCGGATGACAACGGCAAAACGTGGACGTATCCCCGGGTGCTGCTCGACCTCGCGATCGACGACCGCGATGCCAGCATCCTCGAGACAACCAAGGGCACGCTGCTCGCCACCACGTTTTCGTCACTGGCCTACGAGCATTATTTCGACAGCGACGCCGTCAACAATTGGGACGCCGCAAGGCAGGCGCGCTGGCGGGGCGCGCATCACCGCATCAGTGCCGCCGAACGCAAGGCGCAACTTGGCACATGGATGCTGCG
>WTHH01000389.1 GCA_011523195.1 Verrucomicrobiales bacterium | reverse complement strand
GCTGGCGACTGATGCGCTTGACCAAGCGCGATACTTGAGGTGACCGTCCCGTCCGTATTCGGCTCGAACCTGGCCAGGCTTTCCCACGCTTGGCCAAGCGCATCAGTCGCCAGCAGCGTGTAGGTCACGCCTCCCTCGGCCTCAAAAGTAAGTCGCACCCGATCGCCGGACAGCCGATCAATCGTCAGCTTCATGGCCGGCACTTCTCCCGCCGGATCCGATCCGGGCGTGCCCCCGATCGCAGCGCTGGCACGGTAGCCGGTTTCGCTGACACCATCGGCCACCAGTGAATAGCCCTCCCCGTCTGCCTTAGTAGGCCAGGGCGCCTGGTCGCTGTAGGTCAGAGACAAAACCGGGGCGCCATGCCCAGCCGCCAGCGTCAGGGTCTCCCCCTGGTTGGCGAGTCTGCCCTCGTACACACCGTCCACCTTCAGCCCGGGATGAGTGGCCTCAAGAGCAGCCTTGTTTCGCGCGAGCACGAACAGCTTACCCGGCGCCAGCGTGCTACCCTGCGAAAAAATGAACCGGATGCCGCTGGAGAAAAACAGCCCACTCAGGTCGAGCGCTCGTTCGCCGGTATTTTTGATTTCCAAAAACTCGTAGTCGCTATCGCTGACCTTCGGTCGCGACTGCGGGTGGTACATGATTTCGCTGAACGCCAGGCTGTCGCGATACCGGGCAATGTCCGGCTCACCGGCGACAAACTCCACGGGGGCGGACCAGCGGCTCCACGAGTGGGTACCGTTTCGCATCCGCACGCGCGCCCGATAGGTGCCGCCCTTGCGCATCACGTGCTGAGGGATGGCCACCTGTTCCACGAACTCGTCCGACTGCATCTCCCAGACCGATTGGATCTCGTACTTCCACGGCTGGCCCAGCTCAAAATAGGGAGTCTTCGGATTCGAGATTTCGGCGAGTCGCCACCAGATGCCGGTGAACTCCTGATTGTTGTTGGCTAACCCCGGTGCGAATGGCGTGGACTTGAATTGCAGCTCGTTCAACGGATACCCCTCCGGCCCGGCATAGGAGATCTCGGGGCGATCCGGGATGTCCGTCCACTTGGCCTCGTACTCGAGGTAATTGAACCCGTAGCCCTTCGGGTCGCCATCCCCAATTCGCCAGCGCCCGGTGTCGGTGTCGGTCATGAAATCGAGCATGTGTTGCATCATGCCCTCGAAATCCTTGGACTTGAGGCGCCGCGTCCATGTGCCACCAATGTTGTTCTGGCTCTTGGGCGAGACATAAAACTGACCACGATGATTCGATGCTGTGCGCGGGTGATAGTTCCACATGAATTGATCGACATCGACAAATGTCAGCAACTGTCCGGGCGGGTTGATAAAACGGGATTGCTCATCGATGAACTGCCCGATCTGTCCACCGGTCGGCGAGGCGTCGCCCACAAGCAAATCCATCAGTTCGCGAGCCCGGTTTTTGAATTCGATCTTGAGCGTCCGATACTGGCGCAGGCTTTTCTCGAGGTTGACCGCGCCCTGCCAGTGCGTCTCCGGGATGATCAACATGTCGAGGTCCCACGGCACCGGATACCAGTGGCCGTCTGGATTATGGTAACAAACATGATTCCAACCATCACGCAGGTCGACGTTACTGATAATGCGGTTGATGCTGCGAAATGTGTAGTACGTTGGCATGTGCAGGTTTTGCCGCCACCAGTTCAGAGACTGCGTTCGGTTGTAGTTGTAGCGGAAGCTGTTCCAGTCCGACGGCGTGCTCGGCTGGGTCGCCCCCTGATTACGACGGTCGCCCTCATTGCGCTCAATCTTGTAGACATTCCCATCCGGCAATCCGTGCTCGGCGAGGAACCGGCTATCGGTGTGCTCGACGTGGAGGTAAAGCCCCCAAAGGTCGCCCGAATACTGTGCGTTCCCGCGTCCGGGGGGTGCCTCCTCGGTATCATCGATCACTCGAAAATGAATAAAGTCCGTGTGCGGCGCCAACCCGCCGGCGAGCGAATAGAGTTTGAAGCCGATCGCCTCCTCCATGCCGGCCATGCCACGGTTGACCGGCATCCACGGGGCAGCGCATCCGTTCAGGTTAATCATCTTTTTCCGGTGCTGGTAAAGGCGACCGTAGTTGTCCCGGGCGCGCAGACCCCTCGCCCGATTGAAGTATAGCCGCCACTTGTTTTTCCCGGAAACATAGGTCGAGTACTCGCCGCGATTTCGAAACTCAACGTGATCATAAACGCGGCCGTCGTAGACGAGCGTCCCCTTAAAGCGCACCGTGTCGTGGGCGGAGTTGTACTGCGAATTGTTGACATCCGAGC
>WTHH01000254.1 GCA_011523195.1 Verrucomicrobiales bacterium | reverse complement strand
CTCGTTTGCCAAGTACAGCAAATGCGGGAGCAGTACGGCTTTGGATCGATCAAGTTCAAGGGCGGGGTACTGGAGCCCGGGGTCGAGGTGGAGACTATTCGCCAGCTACGCCAAGCACTTGGCCAACGAGTGCCGCTTCGCATCGACCCTAATTGCGCCTGGTCGGTCGACACCTCGGTGAAGGTCGGGCAGGACTTGGCTGAGGAACTTTCCAAGGGCGGCTATCTTGAGGATCCCTGCGTGGGACTGGACGGTATGGCAGAGGTGCGGCGCCGGCTTTTGGCGGATGGCATCGACACGCCGCTGGCCAGCAACGTGGCAGTGACTTCGTTCGGCGATATTCCCGAGGCCGTTCGGCAGGACGCAGTACAGATTGTCCTGTGCGACCACCACTACTGGGGCGGCATGAGGCAGGTACAGCAGTTGGCTCGGATTTGCCGGACGTTTGGTATTGGCTTGTCGATGCACTCGAACAGTCACCTCGGCGTCTCGCTGATGGCGATGGCACATGTTGCGTCCGCCACCTCGCATCTGACCTACGCCTGCGATACCCATTACCCGTGGCAGTCTGCCATCGATGAGATTGCCGAGGGCGGTCGCATCCCGATCGTCGACGGCTGCGTGACGATTCCCGACAAACCCGGCCTCGGCGTCTCACTCGATTACGACCAACTCGAACGCGGCAAGGAACGGTTCCTGACCTGTCCCTACCGCAAGCGCGATGACGAGGCGGAGATGCGCAAGCACGTCGACCCGGATTGGACCCGAAAGCTGCCCCGCTGGTAACGAATTAAAATGAATCCACAGGAACTTTGCTCAAGACTTAACGGCGTAATCGGTTTTCCGGTGACGCCGTTTAACGACGATCATTCGCTCGACCTCGATGGGCACCGGGAAAACGTCCGGTACATGCTCGAGCAGCCCATGTGCGCGCTCGTTGCAGCGGGTGGAACGGGTGAGTTGTACTCGCTCGATCCCGACGAGGTGAGGCAGGTAGTCGAGGCAACCATCGAGGAGACCGCCGGCCGTGTGCCGGTGATTGCCGGGGTGGGGTTTGCCGGCGGCTTGGCCAAGCGCTTGGCCAAGCAGGCAGCCGACTCCGGTGCCGACGGCGTGTTGGCCTTTCCGCCGTACTATCCCAACGCCGAGATGGATGGTCTGGTTGATTACTATTCCGACATCGCGGACGCAAGCGGCCTCGGAGTGTTGGTGTATAGCCGTGACTGGGCGCACTACACGCCCACACAGGCCGAGCGTTTGGCCGCAATTCCGAACGTCGTTGCGTGGAAGGACGGTTCGGCAGACATCCGCCGTTACCAGATGATACGTGAGCGACTGGGTGACAAACTGCACTGGGTTGGCGGTGCGGGCGATGACATGGTGCCCGGCTATTACGGCATCGGTGTACGCGCCTACACATCAAGCATTTCGGCAGTGGCGCCGAAGCTCTCGATCAAGCTGCACGAACTCGGCGTGGCTCAGGCGTCGGATGAATTGAACCAGCTCATCACCGAGCACGTGGTGCCACTGTACGCGCTTCGAACCAAGCGAAAGGGATACGAGGTCTCCGCGATGAAGACGATGCTCAACATGATTGGCCTGCGCGGCGGTGTGGTGCGGCCTCCGTTGGTGGAGGTCGCCGAGGCTGAGCAGGAAGAGCTTAAAAGAATTCTCGAAGGTTGGCGGCGGGCCGGTTTCCTCGACCGATAATCTGGGCCGATGACCGCCGCGATCCTTGCAACCATCCTGTTTGCGCTGTCGGCGGTTTCGGGGAAGCGCCTTTCACATCACCTCACGGCGGTTGAGGCAAACGTCGCCCGTTTTTTTCTCGCGGCACTGTTTCTTGGGCTCTACTCGCATTTGTTCGGGGCAGGGCTTGGGGGGGGAGTGCTGGGGATGTTTTTCATCAGCGGCATCGTTGGTTTTGGCCTCGGGGATTACGGCCTGTTTCAAGCCTACCGCATCATCGGTTCCCGCTTGGCCATGGTGATGACGCAATGTTTGGCCGCGCCTTTTGCCGCGACATTGGAGTGGCTTTGGCTGGGGGAGGCACTGTCCTCCGGTCAGGTCTTGGCCGGGATTGGCATTCTGATCGGCGTCGGCTTGGCCTTGGCTCCCGGGGACACCGGCCAGATAGACAAGGCGCGTTGGAAGGTCGGCATATTCTGGGGACTGATTTCCGCAATCGGACAGGGCGGCGGTGCGGTGCTCAGCCGCAAAGCCGGTTCGATGGTCGCCGAAGGCGTAACGGTGGATGGATTGTCCGCTGCATACCAACGTGTCCTCGGCGGGTT
>WTHH01000537.1 GCA_011523195.1 Verrucomicrobiales bacterium | reverse complement strand
CAGTATTGGCAAGATTCTTCACGGCGGCGGCAAGCCGTCGAAGGATCCCGAGTCGTGGTCGGTGTCGCCGCTGTACGACAATGTTCGTGATCCAAAAGTCCGGTATGCGCTGCCGAAAAATCTCAAGGGCAGCGGACTGAAACGCGCGGCGAGTGAGTCCGCCGATGTGGCGGATGATCACTACATCGACGGCATCGTGACCAACGACACGCTTCGTGTACTGGGCGAGTTGAGCAGGGATGAGCAACCGTTTTTTCTCGCGGTCGGTTTTCGAAAACCCCACCTGCCGTTCAGTGCTCCAAAGAAATACTGGGACTTGTACGATCGCGAAAAAATCCCGGCGCCGGCACACGCGGCGCACCCGGCGAATGCCCCGGAGTGGGCCACCCGCAGTTGGCGTGAACTCGAGGGGTATTCGGACATCCCCAAGGACGGAAAAATCACCGAGGCCAAGGTGCGGGAGTTGCGCCACGGCTACTACGCTTGCGTCAGTTATGTCGATGCGTTGATCGGGAAATTGTTGAAGGAACTCGACCGGTTGAAGCTCAGGCAAAACACGATTGTTTTGATGTACGGCGACCACGGCTTTCACCTTGGGGAACAGGGGCTTTGGACCAAGGCAAATAATTTTGAACTGTCGACCCGTGTGCCGCTGATTGTTTCCGCCCCCGGACAGCCGCACGGAAAAACGGATGCCCTCGTCGAGTTGGTGGACGTGTTCCCGACAGTGTGCGAACTGGCCGGCTTGATGCTGCCGACCGGATTGGAGGGGGCGAGCATGCTGCCACTCTTCAGCGACCCGGGGCGGAAGTGGAAGACGGCGGTGTTCAGCCAGTACCCGAGGTCGCGCATGGGCAATCGTCATTCCCGGCACGGGGATGTCATGGGCTACTCGATTCGCACGAAGCGATACCGTTACGTGGAGTGGCAGAGTTGGAAAACCAAGGCGGTCGTCGCCCGGGAATTGTACGATTACCGGAGTGACCCGGATGAAATGAAAAATGTGGTCGGCGAAGCTCAGGCGCGGCCGGTTGCGGCCCGCTTGGCCAAGCGCTTGGCCAAGGGATGGAAAAGTGCGATGCCGAAGTAACGGAACGATGAAAACCGTAAAACTCTTTTTGACGATTTTAGCGCTTGGCGGGTTGATGCAATCCGCACAGGCCGACAAGGCCAGAACCAATGTCGTGTTCTTTTTGATCGACGACCTTGGTTGGCGCGACCTCGGGTGTTACGGCAGCGATTATTATAAGACACCCCACATCGATCGATTGGCCGGGGAGGGCGTGCGGTTCACCGATGCGTATGCCGCGTGTACCGTTTGTTCGCCGACACGCGCCGCGATTATAACCGGCAAGTATCCTGCCCGACTGTTGCTCACACAGTGGCTGCCGTCCGGCCGCTGGAGTCGTACGGGGCACAAAATGAAAGAGGGGCGTTATATATCCAACCTGCCGCTGGAGGAGGTGACTATAGCGGAGGCGCTGCGGGAGCACGGCTATCGAACTGCGTTCATGGGCAAGTGGCATCTCGGAACGGAGACCTACTATTATCCCGAGCATCAGGGATTCGACGTCAATGTCGCCGGTCGCGATTACGGTGCGCCCGGAAGCTATTTTTTCCCGTTCACCGGCAAGTGGAAGATTCCCTCCACCGGCCAGACGTTGCACAAAAAACAGCCACTTACCGGCAAGAAAGGCGATTACCTCGCGGATCGATTGGCGGAGGAGGCGGAGGCATTCATCCGGAAAAATGCCGACAAGCCGTTTTTCCTAATGCTCTCGCATTACGCTGTTCACACTCCGCTGCAGGGCAAGCCGGAAAAGGTGGCCAAGTACAATGCGATCCCGAAAGCCAAGCGACAAGGTGAGCCGGCCTATGCGGCTATGGTGGAGAGTGTGGACGACAGTGTCGGCCGGGTGACCGGCGTGTTGCGTGAGCTTGGATTGGACAAAAACACGTTGGTCATTTTTACGAGCGACAATGGCGGATTCGCGAGAGCGACGAGCAACGCACCGCTCCGGGCCAACAAGGGATCGAACTACGAAGGCGGCCTGCGCGTGCCGGCGATCATCAAATGGCCGGGCGGCGGGAAAGCGGGGATGACCTCCGGTATTCCCATCACGAGCACGGATTTTTACCCGACGATTTTGGCTGCGGTCGGGCAGCCGTTGAGACCGCATCAGCACATGGATGGCGTCGACCTGACGCCGCTGTTGGCCGGCGAATCGGAACGGAAGCGTGAAGCATTGTTTTGGCATTACCCGCACTACAACCGGCATCCGCAGAATTTCCCCGC
>WTHH01000568.1 GCA_011523195.1 Verrucomicrobiales bacterium | reverse complement strand
GGCGAAGGTGGCCCTTCACAGGATCGTACCCCCTATCCGGTTGTTGTCCCGATAAATGTCATTGGTGGTACAGCTATTTTTGATACGGATTACACAATCCTGACACTGACACCAACCAACATTGCCGACTTGATTGTTGAGCCTGAGGATCCTGATGGAGGTGGAGGAGATGGAGGTGGCCAGCCTCCGGTCGATTCGGATGGAGATGGTCTTTCTGATGAGGAAGAGATGAACCTTGGCACTTATCCGGAATTTCCAGACTCAGATGGTGATGGCTTTTTGGATGGTGAAGAGGTGGACGCGGGTTCCAATCCAATGGACTCTGAGAGCACCCCTCAAGATGGTGGCGATGGAGGCGATGGAGGCGACGGAGGCGACGGAGGCGACGGAGGCGAAGGCGAGGAAGAGGAGGAAGTCGTTCCTCCGAATGTTATTTATTCGCTCGCTGATGATACTGGACCAATCCGGGTAAAGAATGAGTTGAATCCTTACCTCAAGGCGACCTACGGCTTAGTTTGGGAGTCTGGCGACCCATTGGTAAAAGAGTTTCCGATCACTATTGTTAACGATCAAAAACTTGAGGACAATGAGACCGTGTTGCTAAAGCTCGAAGAGCCGTTCCTGTTACGTCGCTGGGCGATGACCACAAATGATTTCGACGCTCTGATGCTAGAACTCATTAGCAATTCGGCAGACGAAGTGGATCCGTACTGGGTTCAAAACCAAGCGATCGCTCCGGGTGGAGGAGATGGTGGCGACGGTGGAGGTGGCGGAGTCGGAGGAAATGACTCTGACGGAGACGGATTGTCGGATGATGACGAAGCCAATTTTGGTACCGATGCAAATAATCCGGATTCGGATGGTGACACTTACAATGATGGTGACGAGGTCACTCAGGGCACCGATCCTCTTGATGGTGCTGACTTCCCGGGTGCCGGTGGTGGCGATGGGGGTGATGGCGGCGATGGAGGAGACGGCGGCGGAGAAGAAGAGGAAGAAATGCCGCTTCCGGAACCGATTGCGACTGCACTTTTGGGTAAGGATTATCTGCATGTACTGACGATTTTGGATGATGATCTCGGAGTAGTTTCATTAACTAGCCCGTCTAAGAAGGTGAATGAGGATGGGCCGACCGAGGGAACGATGGTCTTCGAGATCGAGGTGCCTTCCGGTACTCCCAAGTGGAAATTCAAGGGTGACCCCGGGATGATTACCTCCCCGGCCATCGGGCCGAACGGGCATATTTATCTCGGTTCCGGTTCCGGTAGTCTTTACGCCGTACATCCGGATGGTTCACTCCAGTGGTCGTTTAAGGCGGATGGCTCAATAGCGGCTGCCCCGGCGATTGCCGCGGACGGTACGATTTATGTGGCGACCAGCGCGGCCAAGCTCTATTCACTGGATGCGTTTGGCTCACTAAACTGGATCACCAATTTGGGCGCCGGCGTGCAGGGGTCATCCCCGGCCATCGGTGCTGATGGTACAGTGTATGTTGGCTCGCTGGATCAAAAAGTTTACGCAGTTGGATCGGATGGGGTGATCAAGTGGACCAGTGAGACCGGCGGATGGGTTACAACCTCTCCGGCCATCAATACCGAGGACACGATCATGGTCACCGGCAACGATGCCAAGCTTTACGCAATCAATGCGCTTGGCCAATCGCTCTGGACGTTTGCTTTGCCCGGTGAGGGCGTGATGACAGCACCGGCCGTGAACGGCAAGGGGGCAATCTATTTCGGGGCCACTTGGCAGGCGCCGCCAGTGCCTCAACCGGAGCCCGAGCCTGGGCCGGGCGGCGGTGATGGTGGTGGCGATCCACTACCAGAACCGGGTGACGGCGGAGGAAATCCGGAGCCAGAGCCTGAAGGCCCGCCGCCGGGACCATCGCACCAGTTGATAGCCGTCGAGGGAGGTGAACAAAAATGGGCATTCAACGCCGGGGGCATGATCCTTGGCCAGCCTATTGTAGACGGATTTGGAAACATCTTTTTCGGTGCGGCTGATGGTAAAATCTATGCGCTGAATGCCAAGGGCATCGTAAAATGGGAATACGAGTTAAGCATCCCACCTAGCACGTCGGTCATGTTCCTCGAAAAGGGTGTGCTGTGTGTTGGAGCGGCCGGGAAACTGTTTCTGATCAGTTCAGGTGGTGAATTGCTGAACGATATCGAGGTGAGTCAGACCCCGTTGGCCGAGGCGATCGTCGGGCCGGACGGAACGTTGTATGTGCCATCTCTAGACGGCGTGCTGCACGCTTACAAGGGTGATGACGGAGGGTTGCCGGACAAGGGCTTCGCGCGTTTTGGTGGTGGCTACCAGAACACAGGCCGCTATGGCGGAGGCATTACGCCGAGTGGCCCGGTGGTTCCGACCGGCCCAGTACGGGATGTGGTGGTGAACCTGAATGTAACTGGTTCAGCCAGCGCAATCACGGACTTCGAGGATCTCGGAGGTAGGGTTGTGATTCCGGCTGGCACCAACCGGTTTGAGGTGATGTTCGTTCCGCTGGACGATCCGCAACTTGAGTTCGAGGAACATATCGAGGTCAAGATTCTTAGCGTGGAAGGCGGTAGCTATGTTAAGCCTGATGCGGAAGCCGGCATTGCGGGCAAGGACAAGGTCGAGTTTGTGTTGGATGACAACGATAGCCAGCTTGAGTTTGCCAATGTGTTCTTTGATGTCCGCGAGAATGTTCGAGGTACCAACGCCGTGGTGCGGGTGCAGCGCACCGGTCCGCCAAATCGTATTCAGCGTGTTGACTATGCAACCGCGGATGGCACGGCGCTCGAGGGAGATGACTACGAGTCTGTTTCTGGTTCGCTCGTCTTCCTGCCGGGTGAACTAGAAAAGAGCTTTGAGATTCCAATCGTGGATAATCCTTGGGTTGAAGAGGAGGAAACCGTTTTGCTGAACCTCTCAAATGTCACAGGCGGTTGGCCTTTGTCTGGTCAAAGCACTGCAACGTTACGAATCAGGGATGACGACTCGGCATTTGAGTTCGCCGAGCCTGAGTTTGCGGTTACGGAAAATGGCCAGGTGGCCATTGTGCAGGTTAGCCGAATTGGTGCGCTGGATTACCCTGGCGCGGTCTCCATCGGAACATCCGATCGCGGTATACACGATCCGGACATGGATGCTAAGGTTTTGGCCAAGCTGCCTGAAATTGTTAAGGGAATGTTTCCCGAGGACGTTCGAGAATGGGAAATGGTTGCGACCACACACCATGGCGAGTTCACCCGGGTGACAATCGCCTCCAAACCAGTGGATGAAAACTCAGCTCAAATGCGGTTTATCCTCTTTAACGGGTCGCTTGGCCAAGAGGAAAACGAAGATGGTGATGGTGACGGGAGTGAAGAGCCTGAAGGTGACGGAGACAGTGATGATGGCGGTGACGAACCGGAAGAGCCGGTTGAGGAACCATATGAGCCGATCGTTGCTGCCTTTTACAACCTATTAGGAGATGAATGGGAGTTGATTTACATCAATGAGAATGTCCCTAATGGTTGGGTTGATCTTTACGATACCTCCCCGGCCGAGGGAGAAGCCGAGTCGGATGTGGATTACGCGGGTGAGAAATTGCGGATCGAATTTCCGATCGACGCCAGCGTTGCCACAGTGCTCGTGCCGATAATTGACGACATCGAAACCGAGCCGACAGAAACATTCGGGATGGTCCTTAGTAACCCCGAAGCTGGATACATCGCGGATCAGGCGACGACCACTGTTGGTATCATTGATGATGAATGTTCCTTCGAACTGACCACCGCCTCGGTGGAGGCCCCAGAGAACGGTGGGCCTTTGTTGATCGAGGTGCGCCGTAGTGGGGGTGTTGTGAACCCGGTGACCATCGTCTACGACGTTCGGGATGGCACGGCCGAAAACACGGCCGACTACCTTAAGGGTGCCGGTCGAATTAACTTCGAGATCGGGCAGGAGGTCGCCAACATCGTTGTGCCTATTATAAACGACATCGAGATGGAGGGCCTTGAGTCATTCGACTTGATGCTGATCAACGCACTGGTGGATCCTAAAATCGCACTCGAAGGGTCGGCGACTCTTGGTGAATTGACTGAGATTCAGGTGACGATCATTGATGACGAAATGCCGGGGGGTGTGGATCGCGGATTCAAGTTGATGGGAGGTGCCAACGGACCGGTTCACGGTATCATTGTGGATCAGGACGAGCGCATCCTGCTCGGCGGAGATTTTACAAGGGTGGGCGGTGTTTTTTACGGCCATGTCAGCCGGTTGCATCCCGATGGTTACGTCGATAGTAGTTTCAATGTCGGTACCGGACTGGACAATATCGTCTGGGCGCTTGGAGTTCAGGGCGATCGCAAGCCAGTCCCGGGTGGGCGCTACACGATCATTGATGGGAATGAAATCGAGGCGTTCGGGCGATTAAATGCGGACGGTGTGTTCGATGACACCTTCGCGATCGGCGATGGCATTGATGGGGAGGTGTTTGCCGTTGCTGTGCAAACCGATGGAGCGATTCTGATCGGCGGTGAATTTACGAAGATTGCCGGCCAATCGGTTCGCAACATCGCCCGATTGAACGCCGATGGGACACTTGACGAAACATTCATTGTTGAGGGTGGTGCCGACCGTCCCGTGCGCGATCTCGCCATTCAACCGGATGGGAAGATTGTTGCTGTGGGCGAATTTGGCACACTAGGGGGCATAGTGCGATCCCGGGTGGGCCGTTTGAACGCTGATGGTACCGTGGATGCGACATTTGCGCCTGGCGCCGGAGCCAACGCTGTAGTTCATGCGGTTGGGTTGCAGGAAGATGGTGGGGTCATCGTTGGTGGTGAATTCGACATTTTCGGTGGCAAGGATTTCCCTTTTGTCGCCCGGATGAATCCGGATGGTACGCTGGACGAAACATGGGGTGGTGCAGCCGTTTCGATAAACGGTGCGGTGTTCGATTTGGGAACCCTCTCTGATGGCAAGGTGATCATCGGCGGAGAGTTCACGGAGATCACCGGCTACTCCCGAAACAGCTTCGCCCGGTTGCATTTCAACGGTGAACTGGATCGCAACTTCGACCCCGGCGAAGGGGCCAACGGACCGGTTTTCTCGGTGGCTATCCAGCCGGATGGAAATATCCTGCTTGGGGGGCAATTTACAGAGGTGGGGGGCTACGAACAGTACAATATCACCCGCATATTCGGCGGAGAGCAGTATGCGCTTGGCAGAGTTGAATTCAGGATGCCGCGTGTGGAGTACATCGAAGGTGTTGCCAAATACGAACTCACCCTGATGCGCTCCGGCAAGGTGCAGGAACCGGTGACGGTCGAGTACAAGACGGTGTCCGGCACTGCTAAGGAGGGTGAAGACTTCGAGGCGGCTTCCGGCGAAATCAAGTTCGCAACGGGCAGCCGTGAAGCGAAAATCTCTGTCAGCCTGTTGGACGACGAACTAGCCGAGGGCACCGAGGTGTTTTCCATCGACCTGTCCAGCGACGAAGTGGGTCTCGACTTAAGCGGCCGAGTGTCACTCGAGGTGGCCGTGATAGACAATGAAAGCTCCTCTAGTTTTGATCAGACGGAATATGCTCTGAACGAAAATGTTGGTGAGGTTGTGCTGGTAGTCAATCGCTTTGGCGGGCTCGTAGCCGAGTCCACGGTCGACTACGCGGTTGCCGCAGGAACAGCCACGGCCGGTGAGGACTACGATGTCACTGCAACCGGTACGCTCGTTTTTGCGGAGGGATCCTCTTCGGCATCCGTGATTGTGAGCATCGTGGACGATCTCGTCGAGGAGTCGACGGAGTCCCTGACTGTGACTCTGTCGAATCCGTCTGCGGGTCTGACTCTCGTGGGCGAGTTAACCGCAACTGTGACCATTAGTGACAATGATCAGCCGGTGCCAGGCCTCGCGACCTTTGAGGCGGGACAGATTCCGGCAGACTCCGGCTGGAGCAGTAGCGGCGACAAGCCTTGGTACGCGCAAACCGATACCGTCTACGAGGGCAGCTACGCGTTACGCTCCGGTAAGATCACTGACGCACAGGAATCCGTGCTAGTGCTTGAGCGTGAGACCGGTGCAGGCACCGGGTACTTCTACTTCATGGCCAGTACCGAGCAGGACTGGGACGCGCTTGAGTTCATCCTCAACGGCCGTGTGTTGGGCAAGTGGTCCGGCCGCGTGAACTGGACGAAATTCGAGTTCGCACTCGAGGCCGGGAACAACCGACTCGAATGGCGTTACCGCAAGGATTCCAGCACCTTCGCTGGCATGGACGCGGTCTTCATCGACAACGTATTCATACCGGAGGTACCGGTGGTCGAGCCGCCGCCTGCAACCAAGCCTACACTTGTGGTGGCGGGTGTTACCGCAGAGGGCTTGCAGTTGACCGTGACCGGCGATGCCGCGACCGAGTACGACGTTCAGTTCAGCACAGACCTGGAAGCGTGGAGCAGCTTGGCCAAGGTGACGACTGACGACACAGGCAAGGCGGTCTTTACGGATGCAGCCAGCTCCGAGAAATTGGCCCAAGAAACTTGGGTGGAAGCGACCGGATTCTACCGGGCGGTGTTGGTGGCCGACGACGGGGGAGAGTAGGCCAAGCGATCACATATTAACAAACCGCCGACCGTGAGGTTGGCGGTTTTTTTTTGCGCTTAGCCTGCGTGTTTTTCACGCACCTTGCGTGTGTGTTATTCACGCGCTTCGCTTGGCCAAGCGCTAAAATGACCAAAAAAAGCCATTTTTCGCCCAAAAAAAACATGGCATCCCCGTTGCTATATTTTTGGCTGGCGTCGTTCTTCGGGTTGCTACGACGTCTTTTGGGGAAAGACTGGGAGCGAGACGAACATTCCGGTTGTCCGCCATATCTCCTCCGGTAGGCGGCAAGTCTCGCTCCCAGTCACTTTTTAAGGGTGCTTTCCGCCATCGCGCGGCTTCAATTACTACTCCAATTCATCCACATTGGCACGGGTTTGGCTCGCTCGGATGCGCATGTTTAAATTCAAAACCATGCTGACGCTTGGATGGCTGTTGATTTGCAGCCTGTCTGCGGGTGCCCAGGTGTCGTTGGAACTGGAGAGTCAAACGACGTACTTCTTTTTTCCAGACGGGAAACCCTTGCTAACGAGGCAGGAGTACGTGGATCAGTACCGTCAAGACAACGGCTTACAGGCTACGAACTCAGTCACTGTGACGGTGCAACATTTCAACGAAAAAGCTGCGGTGTCCGATTTGCGCAAAAAAGTAACCCCGAGCACTTTACCCAAGGCCAAGGGGCCGGTTGTCCAGATTTCACTCGTATTCGCGCGGCCGTTGTTCGATGCCAGTTTTGTCAGTTTTTCGGAAATGGATCTGGCAGGTATCCAAAAAATCCTGAAAAAATTCGAGGAATGGGAAACCGGTAGTGATTTCGCCCAGAAGGGGACACAGTTACGTCGCCCGTTTCCTGAATCGATGGCTTGGCCGGTGACGACCGTAGCCAACAACGTGGTCACCCTGACGGAGCTACCGCTGTTGTTCATGCGTGGATCAGATGGAAAAACGAATTTGATGTTCGATAAGGACAAGGATTTCCAGAACGGACTAGAGGAGACGGCGCAGGCTGTTGGCGGTCAAGCGGGTGGAGAGGGCGGGTCCGCGGCCAAGTCCACGATAGTCGATCACTGGATGAGTGCAGAAGAGATGGCCTTGTTTGAGGCGGTACTCAAAAAGGTTGACGACATTTTGAAGAAAAACCGGGCGGCGATCCAAAAGCTCAATTAACGCCGTAACCAAGACAGTTGTGCCGGAGTAGAAACTTGTGCGGTGGAGTTTGAATGCTCCGCTGTTTTTTTTGTCTGACCTTTGCCGTAGGATCGGCTCTTCGTTGGTGTCGAAAGAATCCAAAACTCCCAAGCCCAAGCGTCGATGGCTGAGACGTTCGTTATGGTTGTGCCTTGTATTGGCGTTGCTGGGAGTGGCGGCGATTGGTTACCTGAACCAGGTCGGGCTGCCCGATTTTGCCAAGCGCGAGTTGCAGGAGCGCTTGGCCAAGCGCGGGATCGAACTGGAGTTTGACTGGCTGCGACTCGAATTGAACGGGGCATGGAAGGCCAAGTGGCTGCGGCTTGGCCAAGCGGACTCCGCTGGAAAGTTGAGCTTGGCCATTCAGGACGTACACGTTCGGCCCAATTATCAGTCGCTAATTTCGGGTGCACCCTCACTGAAGGAGTTGGGGTTGAGTGGTCTTGGCTTGGGCGCTGCGCTCGTGGCTGATGGCACCAACCTCCCGCCGATTACTGTCAATTTGCCGAAGGCTGGGGTGCGCTGGGGGGATACGGGTATTTTTTCGACGGAAGGCCTCGAGGGCGAAGTGTTGGGTGTGCAGATGGGCATTTCGCTGAACGTGACCAATGCGCTGGAGTTGCGGGAGTTACCTGCCCGGATTAGCGGCAAACGGAAAAAGGAACCCAAGTCGATCACGCCCGAGTCGCTATCCCGTGCGCTTCGCCCGATTAAGGACGGGTTGGCGGAGTTTTTGAAGCGTCGGGATGAGATCGAGACCGACAAACAGCCGGTCGTTCAATTGGCGTTAGGCGGAGACGCCGCCATGCCAGAGACGTTGTCGGGTGGTATCACGATCAAGGCGGGAAGGATCACAACCCCGGCCGCAACTGTGGGCCAATTTGAACTGGGGCTGAACCTATTGAATGATGACTCAGCAGGAGAGGGGGTAAATCGCCTTTCCGGCACGTTGGCGGTGTCAGACTTGGTAACGGAACGGGCCAAGCTCAAGACGTTGACGGGTGAAATTTCATCGCCGGCCCTTGGAACAAATCTCCTACCGGCAACGCTTGAATATCAGCTTTCGGCTGGGGAGGTCGATTTGGAGCAGATGCAGTTCAAGAGCGGGGGGCTGAAGGGTAGCGTGATTCAATTGGAATCATCGCGAAGACGATTCTCTCATCAGTTGAGCGGAACAGCGCAAGAGAT
>WTHH01000062.1 GCA_011523195.1 Verrucomicrobiales bacterium | reverse complement strand
GCGACATACAATCTGGACAGGAATTTTTTTTCATGATCAAACGTAAGGAAAATCAAAAAAAAAATCGCACATCGCTTAACTAAGTCAACCCGAAAAAGCACCCCGCGCTTGGCCAAGCGCGCCGCCGATGGCACACTCCCCTACCCGTTCATGGATAAAGTACGCATTGGCATCATCGGCATGGGCAACATGGGACGCTTCCATGCCAACGACCTGCTCGAGGGCAGAGTCGACCGCGGTGAACTCACCGCCGTCGGCAGCACCTCTCCGCACAAGCTCGAGGAGTACCTCGAAAAGGGCATCCAGGTTTTCGGCAGTGGCGAGGATATGATCGCCAGCGGCGCGATCGACGCACTGCTCATCGCCACCCCGCACTACCAGCACACCTCGCTTGGCATCGCAGCACTCGAGGCCGGCCTGCACATCATGGTCGAAAAACCGATCTCCGCCCACAAAGCCGATGCCGAGCGACTCATCGCCAAGGCAAAAGCGCATCCAAACCAGGTTTTCGCCGGCATGTTCCAACTCCGCGTAGAGCCACGTTACAAAAAGATTCGCGAGATCGTGCAGAGCGGTGAACTCGGTGACCTCATGCGCGTGCTGTGGATCATGACCGACTGGTTTCGCTCCGAGATTTATTTCCAAAGCGGCGGTTGGCGTGCCACATGGAAGGGCGAAGGCGGCGGTGTGCTGCTCAACCAATGCCTCCACCAACTCGACGCCATGCAATGGATTACCGGCATGCCAAGCCGTGTCAGCAGCCAGGTCGGCATAGGCAAATGGCACGACATCGAGGTCGAGGACGACGTCACCTGCTATATGGAATTCCCGAACGGCGCTACCGGCGCATTCATCACCTCCAGCGGCGAAACCCCCGGCAGCAACCGGTTCGAAATTGCCGGCACGAAGGGTCGGCTCATTTTGGAAAACAACAAACTCACCCTCACCCGCAACGCAGTGCCGTCGGACCAATGGAGCAAGACTTCAAAGATCGGTTTTCAGCAACCGGAGACCACCGTCGAGGAAATCCAGATCCCCGGAGCCGACGCTCCGCACGCAAAGTTGATGACCAACTTTGTCAACGCCATCCTCGACGGCGAAGCCCTCATTGCTCCCGGCACCGAGGGGCTTAGCTCAGTTGAGTTGGCCAACGTCATGGTATACTCCGGCCTGCTTGGCCAAGCGGTCGATCTGCCCATGGACAGCGCCGCGTGGGAGGACAAGCTCAACGAGTTGATCACCAACTCCACACACGAAAAGAAAACCGTAGAGGTCAGCAGCGAAGACTTCGCCGCAAGTTTTAGAAAGTAAATTTTAGGAGAAAAAATAATGGAATTGATGGGAATTGCAGACGAGGCGTCGCCCTCGATTGACGGTCAAATCCGGGCCACCAAGGAGCTCGGCTGGAAATGGATCGAGGCCCGCTTCGCCGAAGTCAATGGATTCGAAAAAAGCCCCGTGCACGACATACCGGACGAGGCCTTCGACATCATGTCCGGCAAACTCGAGGACGCCGGCGTCGGCGTCTACGCGCTTGGCTCCACCATCTGCAACTGGGCCAAGACCGTCGACACACCGTGGGACGTCACCGTCGGCGAGATTGACCGCGCCATCCCGCGCATGCAACGGCTTGGCACCAAGTTCGTCCGCATCATGAGCTTCAAGCCGGCCGATGATGCTGACAAGACTCCGGACATCGTCTTTGAACGACTACGCGAAGTCACCCAGCGTTTCCTCGACGCTGGCCTGCAGCCGGTTCACGAAAACTGCATGAACCACGGCGGCATGAGCTGGCAACACGGCGTCGAACTGCTCGAGAACGTCCCCGGACTCAAGTGGGTCTTCGATACCGCCAACCCCATCTTCAATGCTGACCGCTCCAAGCCACAGCCCTGGCCCAAACAGGATCCTTGGGAGTATTGGCAAAACGTCCGCGAACA
Organism: Verrucomicrobiales bacterium; assembly: GCA_011523195.1. GTDB lineage: Bacteria > Verrucomicrobiota > Verrucomicrobiia > Limisphaerales > UBA1096 > UBA1096. The sequence goes on along the minus strand of WTHH01000062.1, from coordinate 7,007 downwards.
TACCGCCCACATACACATTAAGGACTGCATCTGGGTAGCCGAGAAAAACGACGCCGACTATACCTTCCCCGGCGAGGGCGACGGACGCGTCCGCGACATTCTGCAGGACGCCATAGCAAACGGCTACGACGCCGGCATCTCGATCGAGCCGCACATGGCCGTCGTCTTCCACGACACGGACAGCGAGGCTAACGAGGACGACATGTTTAAAAACTACGTCGAGTACGGTCGAAAACTTGAAAAAATAATCGAGGATATTATTAACTAGCCATGTTTAGACACAATATTCTGCAGTCTATCTTTACTTACTGCTTGATTACCATGGCAACACAATGGCCTGTTAATAATGGCCATGCTAAAGACATTGATAAGCCTTATATACTACACAAAGCACTTGATATAAGCCTTATTGCATCAGAGCCCGACATCGTGGACCCTGTAGCTTTAACCTTTGATCATAATTGTCGCCTATTCGTTGTTGAAATGCGCGACTATCCCAATGGCGTTACAAATAAGAAAAAAGGGGGGGCAATAAAACTGCTTAGCGACACTAATGGAGATGGTGAATTCGACAAGGTAACACTTTTCGCAAAGAACTTATCATACCCCACTTCAGCTACTGCATGGAAAGACGGGATACTGGTCGCAGCACCGCCAAACATAGTTTACTTGAAAGATACTGATGGAGATGGTGTCAGCGACGAAAAAGAAACTTTTATCAGTGGATTTAAACTAGGTGTTACAGACAGTAACCTCAATAGCCTTCGATGGAACTTAGACAACTGGATTCATGGCGCTAATGGAGGCAACGGAGGAAATATTTATTTCACCGGAAAAGATGAAGTAAAAACACCTCTAAGAAATTTAGATTTTAGATTCAGGCCAGACATCCGCCGATTGGAAACCACCAGTCAAACTGGTGGAGGATTTGGCTTGGTATTCAATGAGTGGGGACACAGTTTCACAACTTACAATATAGATTATCTCCAACAAAGGATCATACCACAAAATTATATTGATCACGCTCAAAACCTTCGCTCCTTTGAAGCAACAAGAAATATCTCTAGACACGGTAAAATGGCGCGCATATTCCCAATTTCTGAACCAGAGACCCGAGTCAACCATCCTGAACAGGCAGGATACTTTTCATCTGCAGGAGGAATGGGCTATTTGGGCATAGAAGGTTATCCAGAGGATTTAAGTGGAAGTGTTTTTATTTGCGATGTTGTTGGCAACCTTATTCACCGAAACATATTAACTTTAAATGGAGGCGCATATACAGCTTTACGTTCACCAACCGAAAAAAAATCCGAATTCTTTGCAAGTAGCGATAACCATTTTCGCCCAATTGCCGTCGAATTAGGCCCTGACGGAGCACTTTACATTGCTGACATGCAACGCGCTGTAATTGAACATCCAGACTACATTCCTAACAAAATAAAGCGCAGTATTAACATAAGAGAAGGAGATAAAAGAGGACGCATTTACCGCATTACTCCAAAATCCAAAAATTCACCTATAATATCAAATCTTTCACCTATAAAAATTCAAAATATAGAAGAGGAATTTAAAAATCCAAACCAATGGCGGCGACTAACAGCTCAAAGACTGATATATGAAAATCAAGACAGATCACTCTCGCCAAGGTTAAGAAAATTGATCAGTGATAAAAATGACTTCGCAAGACTTCATGCGTTATGGTCCTTAAATGGACTGGAAGTTATCAAACCAGAAGATTTACTTCTGGGATTATCTGACAAAAATCCTAAAATACGCGAAAACGTAATTAGGATTGCAGAAGAAAGCGGTTTTATTAAAAATCCATTGATTCAGAAAAAGCTGATTGATCTGGCGGACGACACAGATCCAACTGTCAGATTTCAAGTAGCCCTTACTCTAGGAAAAATAGAAGCGACACCTTCCACCCATAGAGCACTGCAAGGTATATATTTAAGCGATCATAAGGATATGTGGACGCGTAAGGCTGTTTTTTGTTCACTAAAGGAGAATGAGGTTGAATTCACCCGCAGTATGGTTGACAGAATCCCCCCCTCTTACCTAGATGAACTATTTGAAATTTCAGCAAGTCGATTAAAAAATGAGACTGATCTGAAAATATTAATTGGCATAACCCTGAATACAAATTGGAAAAAAGATGAAAAAGTTAAATTACTGAATGCGCTTCGCTCAGGCATTTCAAGGTCAAAAAATATTGAAAGCCTTAAATCAATAAATATTCGCTCTTTAACTGAAGGCATACCTGCTCTAAATCTTGAAGAAAAGATGGAACTCCACCAATTATCCCTAATCACCGGCTCGGTTCCTTTTTTAGACGACTCTAGCTTAGGGAAAATCATTAACCAGTTACCTAGGCCCGATGGAACTAACACCAAACAGATTAAACAGTATGTAAGATTTATAGCTGATATCAGCCAATCCAAAATAGTAATAGATAAATTGATTTCAATCATAAAATCGGCATCAAATGATGAGATTCAAATAACTGCTATTAACGCGTTATCTAAAATTACTGATCGTGAAAAATCCTCAAGTTTAGTCTCTTTATGGCCACATGTGCTTCCGTCAAATAGATCACAAGTAATAAATATTTTTGTATATAACAACCGTTTTAAAGAAGCCTTCATAACAGCATTAGAGTCAAAAGCAATTGCGATTGGAGAAACCAACCTTGATCTTGAGCATAGAAGACAACTTATACGGTACTCAGGTTCTTCACTTGGAAACCGCGCTAAAAAACTATTTGGTGATGAAGAATACAGCAACCGAATCTCAATTGTAGATGATTGGCTTGAGAAACTTCCTGAAAACGGCAACGCAAAGCGCGGTGAAGTACATTTTAACAACTTATGCGCTAGTTGCCACAAAAGCAACGGAAAAGGACATGCTCTTGGCCCTGAATTAGAGGGATTAAGCCACCGAAGCGTCGAGGATCTTGCTAGCAACATTATTGATCCAAATATGGCGATCAATCCGAAATATGCACCATATAAAATTGTCACCAAATCGGGCGACACTTACGTTGGCATACTTTCCAACCAAAGTTCTAACTCAGTAAGTATAAGTATGCCTTTCAGCATATCTATGAACGTTAATCGCGATAACATCGCCCAATTGCAATCTATGAGATCTTCCGTAATGCCTGCTGGATTAGAAAAATCACTTACGCCTGATGAATTACGTGATTTAATAGAATTCATCCGCCTTCCAGCGGCTAAAAAGAGTCAACCTTTTCTTAATTAAAATTACTTAGGACGAGATCAAAAGATGCCGTATGAAGTTTTTATTAGTTACGTCTTAGCGAAGCGGGTGTTATTCAGAGTCTTGAGTAAAAAAATTATCCTCTCAGGTTTTATAGAATCAACCTAGATCCGGGAGTTGATGAAATGTCTCCTGGTCCTAATCCGGCGTGTCGACTATTTAGCCAGCAACTAGAAGGTGGCCATTTTCAGAGTGCTCCTGTCCTTCTTCCGATTGGGCATCAACAACTACGATTAAAGCCCTAATCCAATTGCTCGAGCCCTAGAGGTACCAATTTCCTCAATCAACCTTTAAATTTAATCACACTCGCACCGCATAAATCACTCCCCTTAGCTTGACGCGGTGTGGTTTAAGTGTCAATGTATTTTTAAAAGGTGCTTCCAGCCTCTTTTCTCCCCAAGGAAGTTTTCGTTTTTATGAGAATCTTTACGTTGATCTGTCTCGCTGCGGTTGCCGCAACGGCAATTGGTGCCGACTTACCCAGACCACAGGAAGTGCGTATCCAGCCTGCCTCCGATGAGGGGAATCGCGCCATGAAGGGCTTCAAGCTCGCCGATGGCCTCTCGGTTGATCTCGTTGCGGCAGAGCCGCTGCTTGCCAATCCGGTTGCTTTTGACATCGATGAGAAGGGCAACTTTTACGTGGTTGAGTCGTTCCGACTGCACAAGGGCGTGACCGACATCCGCCAGCACATGAATTGGTTGGACGAGGAACTGGCCTCGCAGAGCGTGGAGGACATGCGCAAAATGTTCTACCGCCACAAGGTCAAGGGGCTAACTGACTACTCGGACCGGGTACGACTGTTGGTCGACACGAACGATGACGGTATCCTGGACAAGGCCACGGTTTTTGCCGACGGCTTCAATGGAGAGGTAGACGGACTCGCGGCCGGCGTACTGCCACGCGACGGCAAGGTCTGGTTCACCAACATCCCGCACCTCTGGCTGCTTGAAGATGCCGATGGCGACGGTGTTGCGGAAAAACGCGAACGTGTCGCCAGCGGTTTCGGCGTCCGCGTGGGTTTTCTCGGACACGATTTACACGGACTGCGGATCGGCCACGATGGGCGACTGTACTTCAGTATCGGCGACCGCGGCGCATCGGTGACCACTACCGATGGCCGCAAACTCCATACGCCGGAGTACGGCACAATCTATCGCTGCGAACTCGACGGCTCCGGGCTCGAGGTTTACCATTATGGATTGCGCAACCCACAGGAGCTGGCGTTTGACCAGTTCGGCAATCTGTTCACCGGCGACAACAACTCGGACGGTGGCGACCCGGCCCGCTGGGTACACGCCGTCGAGGGCGGCGACAGCGGCTGGCGGATCGGCTGGCAGTTTCTTAATAGTGCACCGTGGACCACCAGGCGGGGCCCGTGGCTGGACGAAAAAATGTGTTTTCCGGACGGACGCGCGGCGCATCGCATCCCGCCGATCGCCAACATCGGCAACGGCCCATCCGGCCTCACTTACTACCCAGGGACCGGGTTCGGCGATCGCTACTCCGACATGTTTTTGATGTGCGACTTCAAGGGCACTCCCTCTCGCAGTGGCATCCACGCTATCCGCAACGCACCCTTTGGCGCGCACTTCATGGTGGAGAAACAGGAACAGGTTATTTGGAATGTGCTGCTGACCGATGTTGAGTTTGGGTTCGACGGAAACATGTATGTGTCCGACTGGGTCAACGGCTGGGGCATGACCGGCAAAGGCCGCCTCTATCGGCTGGCCTCCAGTGAAAAGGACACCGCTGCGGACGGGGTCAAAAAACTGTTCGCCCAAGGCTTCGGAAAACTTAAGGACGCCCGCTTGGCCAAGCTGCTGAGCCACGCAGACATGCGCGTTCGGCAGGCCTCCCAGTTCGAGTTGGCTAAGCGCAAAAACGTCAAGGCACTGGCGAAAGTAGCGGCCGGTTCGGAAAATCAGCTCGCTCGGCTTCACGGCATCTGGGGCGTCGGGCAAATCAGCCGACGCGACGCCTCGGCCAACGCACCATTGCTGCCGCTGCTCAAGGATGCCGATGCAGAAGTCCGGGCGCAGACGGTAAAAGTCCTCGGCGATGCCGGATACAATGCAGCCCACGCAACGGTGGTCACGCTGCTTCGAGACAAAAGCGCCCGCGTCCGGGCGCAGGCGGCCATCGCTCTGAGCAAACTCGACCAGGGCGCCGGCGATGCGTTGATCAGGTTGATCGCGGAAAACAACGGCAACGACCCTGTCGTACTTCACGCCACCATCCTTGCTCTCGCCCGTCACTCCTCCGCCGGAGACTTGGTGAAACTCAACGCCCGCAAACCGGCGGCGATCCGCACCGCCGCAGTGGTTGCCCTGCGCAGGCAGCGCAGCGGTGACGTGGCGACGTTTTTGAATGACGGCAACGCGCTGGTGCAACTCGAGGCCGCCCGCGCGATCGCCGATGAACACATTGACAGCGCCATGCCACAGCTCGCGCGCTTGGCCAAGCGCACCGAACTGGCCAAGCCGGTCATGCGCCGGGCACTCAACGCCAACTACCGCCTGGGCAACGCCGGGGTACTCGCCGCCGTGGCCGCCGACAGCGGACAGGCCGAGCTTGCTCGAGCTGAAGCGCTAAACCTTTTGGCCGCGTGGGAGAACCCCTCCGGCCGCGACCGCATTACTGGATTGTGGCGGCCGATCGCCAAACGCGACAACTCCGCCGCCGTGGCCGCGCTTGGCGGAACGATCAATCCCATTTTGCGCAACAGCGAAGGGCTCGTCCGCAACGAAGCCATCACCACCGTCAGCAAGTTGAAACTGAAGTCAGCCAGCCCGGCGCTCTTGGCCATCCTCAAGGATGAAAAAGCTGGTTCCGCTCGCGCGGCCGCCTTGCTGGCGCTAGGTGAGATTGATTCACCCGTACTTGCAGACGCCGTCGCCTACGGCAACACGGCCAAGGACACTGCCATTCGCAGTGCCGCCACACGGTTGGCTGCCAAGGTCAAGCCGGCCGGGGCCACCGGCAAACTGGAAGCCACCTTGGCCAAGGGCAGCGTGAGCGAACAGCAGAGCGCCCTCGTCGCACTGGGCGAACTGAAGGACGCAGCAGCAGACAGGGTACTCGCCGCTTGGCTGGACAAACTACTCGCCGACAACGTGTCAGCCGCGCTGAAACTCGAACTGCTCGAAGCCGCCGCCAAGCGCAGTGACGATGCCGTCAAGTCACGCTTGGCCAAGTTCAACGAAAGCCGACCCGATCCACGCCAGAATTTCTTCGCACTCGAGCCCTACGCCGAGACACTTGAGGGCGGCAACGCAGCCCGCGGCAAGAAAGTCTTTTTCGAAAACGTCGCCCTCAGTTGCGCTCGCTGCCACGTGGTCGGCGGTCAGGGTGGCGAAGTCGGTCCGGCGCTGGACGATATCGGTGCGAAGGTCGATCGCGACTACCTGCTCGAGTCGATTGTCAACCCGAACGCAACCATCGCCAAGGGCTACGACTTTTTCCTCTTCACGCTGAAAAACGGACAGGGCTACGCCGGCATCATCAAGAGCGAGACCGACAAGGAAGTGGTGATCAACTCACCCGAGGACGGCATCGTCACGGTGAAAACCGCCGATATCAAGGAACGCATCAAGGGCCCAAGCGGCATGCCCCCCGGCCTGCAATTGGTCGCGACAAAAAACGAACTACGCGACCTCATAGAGTTCCTCGCCCAACAGAAAAAACCGGCAACGAAGGAATAAACAGGGGCGACCTTCATTCTATTT
>WTHH01000392.1 GCA_011523195.1 Verrucomicrobiales bacterium | reverse complement strand
TCCGGCTTGGGCTCCGGCTTGGGATTGGCCAAGCGGGCGAGCAACTTCTGCGCGTCACGGAACCGCGGCGCGTCCTCCAGCGCTTGCAACACGTGGCGCTTGGCCTCGTCCGGCGAACGATCCACCAACGCCGTCGCCAGGCGGAAATGCAGATCCACCGGGTCGGGTGGGTTCAGCAGCAGCAACCGCTTCAACGGCCGAACTGTGGCCGCAGTGTTGCCGGTCTGCTGCGCGGTGAGCGCCATGAACCGGTGCGAGATCGGCGAGAGCGGGTTGGCGGAAAAGAAGCGCTTGGCCAAGCGATCGACCTCCGGCCAAGCCTTTCGCTCCGCGTGAATTTCCATCAAGCGCTCGTAAAGCTTGGTCGCGGAATCCTCGATGGTCGCCCAGTTTTCCAGCACGGCCAATTCCTCGTCCGCTTGGCCAAGCTCACGAAAGGCCAAGCTCAACATGCCGTACGGGGAGTTGCCGCCGCGCTGCCGGGGATACAACCGGATGGAGCGCTCGAGCAGCGGGATCGCCTCGGCGAATTTTTCCTCCTCGATGAGGTTCGCGCAGGTGGTGTTCAACGCCCAGATGTTGTTCGGGTTGTCCTCGAGCCAATCGACGATGGCGTTCTTGTCGATCGGGTTGACCTCCAGCGGGTTGGGCCGGGAGAGGTCCGCCTCGGCTGCGAACGCCTCCGCCTTGGCAGTGGCAAACTCCGTGAATGCCTCCTGCAATTCATCGAGCTTGGTCGCGTGTTTCTCGATGGCGATGTTGATGAACATCCCCTCGCCGAGATCCTGCAGGATTTTGCTGATGCATTCCTCGCCAAAATTCTTCACCAAATACTCCACCACTAGTGACGATTGGTAGTAGGCAAACTGAATGTGAGCCGGGCTCTTGGGCACGATGAACGCCATACTCAAACGCTCGACCGGTGTCATCTCGCCGCCGAGAATGAAGTCACGATACTCCGGCGACATCTGCTCGCCCCACGAACTGTGCCGGAGGCGCTCCTCGTAAACAGAGATGCCCTCGCTGAGCCAACGCGGCATGCGGTTGTTTGTTTTTTGCAGTGTGATGACGTGGCAGTACTCATGCCAGAGGAGCGACTGCCAGTTTTGCTGGAACCCTAAGAGCGACTTCGGGCTGTTCGCCGTAATCACCTTGCCAAAGCATACGCCCATGTAGCCGTCGCCACCGGGGATGCCGAACGTCCGCACGGCGAAGTCCTTTTTCTCCGGGAAAATTTCCACGATCACCGGGTCCTCAATTTGGGTGTCGTATTTTTTTGAAAACAGATCGCGCGCCTCGGTCAACAGATCGATCGCTTCATCCCCGTACAACGCCGCCTCCTCGGCAGTCATCCGCAGCAGAAACCCGTTCCGCTCGATCGTCACGTAGTTTTTCAACGTGTCGTAGAGCGTCAACAGATTGTATGTCGTGACGTCGTAGCCGTCCGCCTCGTGCGCCTCCTCGGCCAACTTCCAGCCTTCCTCATCCTGCCCAAGCCGTAACAGATCCTGCGCCAACTGGGTCTTGGCAGCGACATACTTCTTGTCAAAGCCAAGGGCCAGTCGCTGATGAAACGCTCCCTCCTTGAACAAATACTTGGACGAAAGTTTTTTGCCGATCTCATGGTCCACCAGCGGGTTGGTCTTCCAGAATTTTAGCCCACTCTCCCGTGCCGCCTTGGCCTCCTCGTTTTTGTTTTGAACTGTGTGAATGGCGGCCTGCAGCGCCCAGCTCTCAGAGTGATGGGGGTTAATTTTGAAGATCGCCTTGAGGATGCCGTTGGCGGCCTCATACTGCTCGGCGTCCGCCTGGTTGTGCGCCTGCAGCAGCAGCGACGGGACGTGGTCCGGGTTGGAGAACATCGCCGTGTGCAGCGGTTCTTCCATCTGAGGAGGATCACTCTCGGCATACGCCTTGGCCAAGCCGTACAACAAATCCGCGTCCTCCGGATAAACACCGATCGCCCGTGTGAATGTCCGCCCGGCCAGCTTGAAATCGCGCTTGGCCAGGGCCAACTCGCCGGTCGCCAGCAACGCCTCGCGGTTGTTGGGATCGGACTTCAGCACCCGGTCGTACAGGTTCTCCTTAATCTGCTTAGGATCAGCCGAGCCGGCCTTGAATAAGGCACGACCTATGAACACTATAGTATTCTCGTCGCTCACCCCGCGTTGGCCATCGAGAAACTGTATAATGATCTGCAGCATCTGCTTGGCCTGTTCCGTCTCACCATTGGCCTCGAAAACGAGATGGAACAGCCAAAGCGCCTCGGCGTTGTACCGGTAGCGGTAGTCCTGAAGTAGTTTCTC
>WTHH01000415.1 GCA_011523195.1 Verrucomicrobiales bacterium | reverse complement strand
TAGCTTTCGAACTCAGCGTTCACAAGGCCAAGCGCTGCGCTCAAAGTAACTGTGTCACTAACACTTGCCTCAGCCTCGAGTTCGAGACCGTAGCTTCGCGCTTCGGAGGCGTTAACCATGTACGCCTGGAGCGGGTTAATTGGGTTGAGACGATATACCTGATAGTCCTTAAAGTCGCTGTAAAATATCGCCGCACGTGTGTGCAGGCGACCACCGTTCCAGATAGCGGACCAGCCAAGCTCATAGTTCCACGACTCTGCCGAGTCATATTGAGCGGACTCCGGCGTGCCGCCGTAGTAGTTAAAACCTCCAGACTGAAAGCCTTTTGCCGCGCTGGCAAACAGAGTGTCCTGTTCGCTGAGCGCGAAGGACACACCCAGCTTCGGCAGCCAGGCATCCCAGTCGTCGCTGGCGTTCACACTGGCAGTACTGCTGCTGCGGTTGATCGAGCGGTCGCTGTCCTGATAGCGCAAACCGGCGGTGATTTTGATGCCGATCTGCAATGCCAACAGATCCCCTTCCCAAAATAACGCCTTGTCCTCGTCGTTCATCGACGCGCTGGTGTAATCCGGGATAGGCCCGGGCAACTGACCAAACTGTGGGTGCAACATGCCCTGCGGATAGAGCGATCCAGACACATTGTCGGTATCGCGATCAGAGTAATACGCACCAAGCGCCCAGTTGAACGTCTCGTTTTCCTTGGAGCTCAACTTGAGTTCCTGCGAAAACTGCTCCAAATCCGGCTGGCTCACGCCAATCACCGGGAAGAATCCAATCTGTGGCATGACCACCGGGATCGCGGTGAAGTCAAAGTCCTGCTGCAAATCCTGTTCCCAGCTACGGTACGCTGTCACCGAGCTAAAATCGTACTGGCTACCGTCGAACTCGGCCGTCAACGCAAGTGTGTCTACGTCACTGTCGACATAGCCCGGGAAGTCGCGGTTGACCTTGTGCGGGCCGACGTCGCTCAACGGATTGTAGGTCGGCATGAAGCCATCGTCGTAGCGCTCGGCAGAACCGGACAATCGTAACGTCCACGGATCGCTTGGCTTGAGAACGAACTGCAGGCGACCCGCCATGGTCTCGCGGCTGTCAATCTCGGAACCGGTTGGCACATTTTTAATGAATCCGTCCCGGTCGTTGTACAAACCGCTGATACTCACCCCAAGCGTCTCAGAGATCGGGCCGCTGGCGTTCAGTCGGTACTCCTGCGAATTATGATCACCGAAACTGAGCCCGGCGTTGCCGCCCCAGTCTGCTCCCGGTTCGCGAGTCTTGATGCTGACCACACCCCCCGGCGCCGCGCCGGCACCAAAACGGCTTCCCTGCGGGCCTCGCAAAAATTCAATGTGGTCGACATCGTAAAGTGACAGACCACGGGACAGCATGTCGGAGTACGGCACGCCATCGACGTACATGCCAACGGCCGACTGACCGGCACCGAAGCTGTTCTCGCGCAATCCGCGCACGCTGAATTTCGGCATGCGGGTGTTGTTGGCGTCGAAAACCGTAAAGTTCGGCAGCGCTGTTTGAATGTCGCGCACCTCTGAGATGCCCCCAAGCGTGATCGTGTCGCCGCTCAAAAGCGTTACCGATTGAGTTTCGGTCTCGGGAGCCTGCGAAATCACCATGACCGGTGGCAGTTCGTCGGAGGCTTCCTCTTGCGCGAGGCCCGCTTGGCCAAGAGCACTCAAAGTAGCTGCTGTGCTCAAAAGAACCGGCTTTTGCCAATTCTTGTTAAATTTATAGGTTTGTTTCCTCATAAAAAATGCGGGGGGGGATTGGGCACATTAGCGCCCCGAAATTCAAGCACTAATCAACACTTGGCCAAGCGCTTGGCCAAGCGACATTTTTTGTAATTAGAATCAGGCGAGGATTTTCTTCAGCACGTGTGCCTCCTCCACACCGGTGAGACGAAAATCGAGTCCCTGGAATTTGTAGGTGAATTTCTCGTGCTGAATGCCGAGCAACTGAAGCATCGTGGCGTGAAAATCGTGCACCGTGACCACGTCCTCGACGGCATTGTAGCCGAACTCGTCAGTGTTGCCGTAGCTGATGCCGCCCTTGATGCCACCGCCGGCCATCCAGAATGAAAAACCCTTGATGTGATGATCGCGCCCGATCTTTTCGCGGCCCAGATCGTTCTGGATGACCGGTAACCGGCCCATCTCGCCGCCCCAGTGGACCAGCGTGGAGTCCAGGAGCCCGAGCGCCTAGAGGTCCTTGATCAACGCCGCCACCGGCCGGTCGCTGCGGGCGCACTTGTCGGGCAGCGCCTTGACGATGCCACTGTGATGATCCCAGCTC